>JADLEX010000027.1 GCA_020845895.1 Deltaproteobacteria bacterium
CGCCCGCCGCCATCGCAAGCGGCCATCGACGCATTCCGTGTGAGGCGACGAGCAGTGCGACGGCAAACGTCGTGATCGCCATGTTGAAAAGATGGTCGTCGAAGGCAAGTGCGCCGACATACGCGAGCGGAAGCGTCGCCGCGACGATCGCGCTCCATGCCGCGCCGCCCGGTCCCGCCAGCATCGCCCCGATCCACGCCGCGCTCGCGGCCAGCAGCGCGAACCACAGGATCTGCCCGCGCATCAGCGACGCGTACGACGTCCCCCACGTGCGCATGGCGGCGTCCGTCGCGGCAAACGCCGGCGAGTCGATGGGCAGCGATCCCCACAGATCGTCGAAACGCAGTTCGTGAAAACGCACGAGCGCCTGCGGCAGCGGCGGATGGGGGCGCGACGCGAAGATGGGCGGCGCATGGCGATTCCACGTGTCCATCGCGACCGCCGCGCCGCAAATCGCCGCGACGACAATGATCGCGGCGAGAACGACCGCGCGCGCGCGCGCCGGGGCCGTATCGGGAACGGGGGGCATTCCCCGGTTTTCGCACATTCCCCCGGCGATGCAACGCCGAACGGCGCGGGGTCGATCACACGCCTTTTTCGAAGAGCGCGTCCACGAATTCGACCGCGTCGAAGGGGCGCAGGTCGTCGATCTTTTCGCCGATGCCGATGAAGCGGATCGGCACGTTGAGCTCGTCGCAGATGCCGACGATGCAGCCGCCCTTCGACGTGCCGTCGAGCTTCGTGAGGATCAGGCCCGTCAGATCGATCGCCTCGTTGAAGGTCTTGGCTTGCTGAATCGCGTTCTGCCCGGTGGTGGAGTCGAGGACGAGCACGGTTTCGTGCGGCGCGTCGGGGACGATCTTGCCCATGACGCGCTTGGTCTTCTTCAATTCTTCCATCAGGTTCGATTTTGTGTGCAGCCGGCCGGCGGTATCGACGAGCACCACGTCGGCCCCGCGCGCCACTGCCGCCTGCACCGCGTCGAAGGCCACCGCCGACGGGTCCGCGCCCGACGCCTGTTTGATGATCTCGCAGCCGACGCGCTGGCTCCAGATCTCGAGCTGCTCGATCGCCGCCGCGCGGAAGGTGTCGCCCGCGGCCATGATGACCTTCTTGCCCTCGCGCGTGAACTGCGCGGCCATCTTGCCGATCGTCGTCGTCTTTCCCACGCCGTTGACGCCCACGACCATGATGACAAAGGGCTTCGCGCCAGAGGTTTCCAGCGGAATCGCCTCGGTCTTCATGATGTCGAGGATCAGTTCCTTGAGCACGGTGCGCAGGCCGTCCATGTCCTCAATCTTGCGTTCCTTCACCAGCTTGCGGGCGTTTTCGAGCAGGCTGAACGCCGTCTGCACGCCGAGATCCGCCGTGATGAGCGCCTCTTCGAGGTCCGCGTACAGATCTTCGTCGATCTTCGATCGGCCGGTCAGGATCGCGTCGATCTTGCCGACGAGCCCGCCCGCCGTTTTGGCGAGCCCCTGCTTCAGCCGCTGGAAGAGCGAGAGCTTCGGCGCTTCTTCGACAACTCCCTCGGCGGCTTCTTCCTCGGCTTCGTCGGCTTGGGCCGCCTCGGCGAGTTCCGCGAGTTCGGCCTCGATCGCCTCGTCATCGGGCTCTTCTTCGACGGCGGGGATGGGCGCGATCGCTTCGGCTCCGGCACCCTCACCCTCGACCGCGAAGCCCTCACCCCCGACCCCTCTCCCGTCCGACGGGCGAGGGGAGACGGCTTCGTCGAGATCCTCAGCTTCGGCGAGCAGTTCCGCCTCGATGTCCTCGTCCGAGTCCGTGGCGTCGTCGTCGAGTTCGTCGGCCGGCTCGACGTCGATCTCTTCCGTTCGCCCGGCGGCGAGTCGCTTGCGCAGCCGCGTGAGGCGGATCAGCAGCCACATGAGGAACAGCGCCGTCAGCATCAGGTTCGGCGCGGTCACGGTCGGGTTCATGAGACCCGTCTGTTCGAGCACGGCGTTGAAGTCGTTCAGCACCGGCGCCCAAAAACGGGCCAAAAACTCCCCGATCAGGGGGATGTCGAGCCAATTCATCGGTTGTTCCGTAAATGAATGGAACGCGCCACGTCGGCGCGCGCGAACGATCTACAATAATTGACCGGTGAACTCAACCGAGCCCGAACCGCGCGTCTCGTGTCCGAGGGTCAGACCTCGGCCAGCGCCTGCGCCGTGAGATGGATGCGGCGCGCGTCGCGTTCCACGCGTGCGACCGCGTCATCGGTGTAGGGGATGTATCGCTCGCGCGCCCCGCTGCCCACGACCAGCACGTCGTTGCTGCCCGTGGCGAACAGGCGCGTCACCGTGCCGAGCTCGCCGCCCCGGTGATCGACGACCGTCATGCCCTCGAGCTCGTACCAGTAGAATTCGCCCTCGGGCAAAGGAGCGATCTCGTCCGCGCCCGCGAGCACCTGCGCACCGATCCACGGCTCCACGTCCTCGATCCGATCCAGGCCCGCCAGTTTCATGATGGAAAACCCGCGCTGGGGGCGCGTGCGCTCCACGTCGAACGCGCGCTCGGCCGCGCCCTTGCGCAGCGTCACGCGCTTTACGCGGTCGAGGTTCTCGGAAACTCCCGCGGGAGGATACGCGCGGAACTCCCCGCGCAGGCCGTGCGTCTTGGACACGGTGGCGAGGAGCACAAGGGACTTCTCGGACGTCGCGGGCGACTTTGCGGTCGTCTCGCCCGGCGGCCGGTCCGTCAATCCACGATCTCCAGTGCGTACCGGTGTCGGTCGCGGACGCCTGCGGCCGTCAGCAGCGCCCGGATCGCCCGGGCGGTGCGTCCGCCCCGGCCGATCACCTTGCCCAGGTCGTCGGGGGCCACGTGCAGTTCGAGGTGCGTCTCGTCGACCCCGTCGTCGATGCTGATCTCGACGCGGTCGGGTTCGTCGACGAGCGCCCGCGCGACGTGCTCCACCAGATCGGCGACGCGGTCGGCCCGTTCCGTGTCCAGGTCGGACGCGGTTGTGTCGCCGGTGTCGGACGGATCGGCGGTGTCGGACGTGTCTTCGTTATCGATCGTGTCTTCGGTGTCGATCATGGTTGCCTCCGGATCAGAGGCCCTTGGCCTTCATCAGGCTCTTCACGGTCACCGAGGGCTGCGCGCCTTTGGCGATCCAGTCCTTGAGCGCGTCTTCCTGAAACACCACGCCGTCGGTCGCCTTCATCGGGTCGTAATGCCCAATCTGATCCACGAAACGCCCTTCGCGCGGGCTTCGCGAGTCGGCCACCACGATGCGGTAGAAGGGAGCCTTTTTCGCGCCCATGCGGCGCAGTCGGATACGTAGAGCCATCGATTCCGTCCTTTCGCGTCCCGGCCGATACCCGGCCGGAGCTGTTCGGCCGCCGTGCGGCCGGTTTCATGTCGGCATCAGTGCCGTTTCTTCTTTCGTACCGCTTTCATCGCGGCCTTGGCCGCGCCGCCGCCCGCGCCGGGGATCTTCATCCCGCCCGGCATGCGTCCGGCCGCGCCCATCTTCGTCATCTGAGTAATCATGGTCCGGGCCTGCTGGTATTTTTTCACCAGGTTGTTCACGTCCTGGATCGTCGCACCGCTGCCCCGGGCCACGCGGTTGCGTCGCGAGCCGTTGAGCACCGTGTAATCGCGGCGTTCCTCGTGCGTCATCGAGTTGATCATCGCCTCGATTTTTGTCAGTTCGCGCTCGTCGGGCTGCATGCCCATGACCGCTTTCATCTTGTTCATGCCCGGCAGCATCGACATGAGCTGGTCGAGGCTGCCCATCTTGCGCACCTGTCGGAGCTGGTCGCGGAAGTCTTCGAGCGTGAACTCGTTCTTGCGGAGCTTTCGCTCCATCTCCTCGGCGGCCTTTTCGTCCATCATGGACTCGGCGCGCTCGATGAGCGTCATGATGTCGCCCATGTCGAGGATGCGCCCGGCCATGCGGTCGGGATGGAAGGCTTCGAGGGCCTCCATCTTTTCGCCGACGCCGACGAGCTTGACCGGCTTGCCGAGCACCGCCTTGATCGACAGGGCCGCGCCGCCGCGGGCGTCCGAGTCCATTTTCGTCAGCACGACGCCGGTGATCTCGACGCGGTCGTTGAAGGTCTTGGCGACGTTGACGGCTTCCTGGCCGGTCATGGCGTCGGCGACGAAGAGGATCTCGGACGGCTTCATCGAAGCCTTGATGTCCTCGAGCTCCTTCATCATCGCGTCGTCGATCGACAGACGACCGGCGGTGTCGATCAGCATCACGTCGTGGCCGTAGCGCTCGGCCTCCTCGCGGGCGAGGCGGCAGATGTCGCGCGGGTTCATGCCCGGGCGCGAATCGTAAACCGGCATGTCGATCTGCGCGCCGAGCGTCTTGAGCTGGTCGATGGCCGCCGGGCGATAGACGTCGGCGGGCACCAGATAGGGGCGGCGGCCCTTGCGACGCAGGAACAGCGCGGTCTTGCCGACACTGGTCGTCTTGCCCGAGCCCTGAAGCCCCACGAACATGATGGAGATCGGTTTGGGGCCGGAGAGTACGAGGTCCTGGCCCTTGCCGCCCATCAGCTCGGCGAGTTCGTCGTGGACGATCTTGACGAACTGCTGTCCGGGCGAGAGGCTCTTCATGACCTCGACGCCCATGGCCCGTTCCTGCACGCGGGCGAGGAAGTCGCGCACGACGCGGAAATTCACGTCCGCCTCGAGAAGGCTCATGCGAACCTCCTTGAGGGCGTCCTGAATATTCGATTCCGAGAGCTTTCCGTGCCCCTTCAATTGCTTGAAGACGCCGGAAAGCCGATCCGACAAACTCTCGAACATGCCTGATTTCCGCGTTGCAAAAACACGTCACCGACCCACCGGGGCCCGGCGACAAGCGGCGGAATATAATCGTCCGGTCCCGCGAAAGTCAAGTTTCGGCGACACGCGTTCGGCGGGCGGGGGGGCGGATCGATCGGAATCGGGACGGGAGTTTTCCGCCGCAAGGTACGTCGCGCCGGTTTGCCGCCCGCGCGAGGCGCGGTTATGATGCGTTCGGTCGTTTCCCCCTGAGGATGTCAAAACGAAATCGGAGAGCGCGCCGATGCACGACGCCGATCGGAAAAACCTCGTGATGGTCCGCCCCGGGCGGCCCGGCCACGTCGAGAGCTTCTTTTTCAAGGTCAACGACCCCGGCCAGGCGTGGAGTCTGTGGGTCAAGTTCACGATCCTCACCCCGTCCGCGCCGGGCGCCGAGCCGCTGGTGAGCGTTTGGGCGACGCGCATTTCGGCGAAGAATCCCAAGCGCAGCGTGGGCATCCGCAACACGATCCCGCTGGGCAAGTGTCGGTACGACGCCGCCCGGGCGGGCCTCGTCGTCGGGCCTTGCGAGTTCGGCCCGGGCTTCACGCGCGGGCGGCTGCGCGACGCGATGGGGCAGGAGATCGCGTGGGATCTGACCTTCGACGCGTCCGGCGACGCGCTGGCGCTCTACCCCCACGAACTGATGTACAAACTACCGTTCCCCAGGTTCAAGGTCGCGAGTCCGTACGTCGATACGCGCGCGGCGGGCTGGTTCGACGTGGGCGGCACGCGCAAGACCTTCGCCGATCTGCCCGCCATGCAGGGCCACAATTGGGGCAACGCACACGCCGAAACCTACGCGTGGATGCACTGCAACGCCTTCGATCAGGGGCCGGGGATCGTCTTCGAGGGATTCTCGGCCAAGATCCGCATCGCGGGTTGGCGGACGCCGTTCATCTCGGCGGCGGCGCTTCGCTGGGAAAACCGGTGGTACCGCTTCAACGGGCGGCGCGCCCTATTCGCGCGCGACATCGCAATGAACCGCCAGAGTTACGCCGCCACGCTCCACAACGACGAATTCGAGCTGCGGGCCATCGGTGTCGCGCACCGGCAGGATTTCGCGGGACTCATGTACCCCAACCCAGATTTCTCGCACCGGCTGTGCGTCAATTCCGGCGTCGCCAACGTGACGGTGGAACTGGCGAACCGGCGCACCGGCGACCGCCTCGTGAAGCTCACCTCGACGCACGGCGGCATGCTGGAACTGATCTCGCCGGCGAACTGGTGCGACGTGTGCATCTTCGTGCCGCCGTGGAGCGGCGCCGACGAGACGGGCACACTGGGCGAACCGTAGGGGCGCGATTCATCGCGCCCTGGCTCAGATCTCCTCGCGCGAGAGCACGTACGCCGTCAGCACGCAGCACGTGAACACGTAGGCGACGCACGCAACCGAGTGAAACGCCCACGCGCCGGCGGGAAACCCGACCTGCCGGAAGTATTCGTAGTCGGGCACGAAGCGGCTGTAGGTCGGCGTGACGTAATACGCGGTCTTCGCCATCGCGCCGAGTCCGGTGCGGATCCATGAATCCGCGCCCCCCGCATCGAGGCTGTTGCCCACGTAGCGCCACCAGTGTTCCCACGAAAGGCCCAACATCAGGAAGATCGTGATGGGCTTGGGCGAGACGAACGACACGAGTTGCGCGAGCGCGAGCACCGCGAAGATCGCGGGCAGCACCGAGAGCTGCATGACGAGAATGTCGAGCGAGGGCTGCCACCCCCGCAGAATCGACGCGATAAAGGCGACGGCGGTGGCGACAACGAGCAGAAGCGTCACGTACGCCATGCCGCCCAGCAGCACGCCGAACACCGCGTCGAAGCGGCGCACCGGTTTGGTGAGCAGGGTGCGCGCGGTGTAGGACGCGAGCTCGCCCGAGAAGATCGACGCGCCGATCCAGATCGCGGCGAGGAGCGCTCCGCCGCGCGCGGCGCGCATGCCGAACTCCATAAGCCCCGTGAGGCTCGACTGCGACGTCACGTCCGATCGCATCCCCATGACGAGCATGAGCACGACGAAGGCGAACGCGTACAAGCCTTTCAGGTAATGTGCGCGCGCCATGCGTTTCCAGGTATAGCCGGCGAGGACGAGGATCTTCATTCGACCACCTCGTTTTCGCCGACGACCTGGATGAAGTAGTCCTCGAGGCTCTGGCGACGGCGATCCACGCTCTCCACCTGCCCGCCGCGCCGTGCGATTTCGGCGCTCGCCTCGGCAAGGCCGTGCGTGTCGGTCACGGTGAGCGACCACATCCGGTCCGCCGGGCGGCTCTCGGCGAGCGGCTCGCCCTCCAGCGCGTAACGCACCTCGAGGCCCTGATCGGCGAGCACGAGGTCGTCCGGGGTCAGCTCGCGCACCACGAGGCCGTCTTTGATGATCCCCACCCGGTTGCAGGTGCGTTCGACCTCGGAGAGCGTATGCGAGTTGATGAAAAACGTCGTGCCCTTCGCCGCGAGGTCGTTGATGACGTCGCGGAAACGCCGCCGCCCGACGGGGTCCAGGCCGCGCGCGGGCTCGTCGAGGATGATGAGTTCGGGACTCGGCAGGATCGCCTGCGCGAGGCCGATGCGCTGGCGCATCCCCTTGGAGTATCCGGTCATGCGCCGGTCCGCGGCCTCGGCCACGCCGACGAGTTCCAGCACACGCTGCACCTCGTCGCGAAGCGCGGCCTTGGGCATGCCGTTGAGGCGTCCGTAGATCGTCAGCAGCTCGCGGCCGGTCAGTCCCGTGAAAAAATTCGAGTCCTCGGGGCAATAAGAGATTCGGCGGAAGGTGTATTCCGGCGGCGGATTGTCGTGGCCGAACACCACCACCTGACCGTCGGTGATGGGCGACATGCCGAGCATGCAGCGCACCGTCGTCGTCTTGCCCGCGCCGTTCTTGCCGAGGAAGCCGTACACGTCGCCCCGGCGCACGGAAAGATTCACGCCGCGCAGGGCCTGCACGATGCGTTTTCGCCAGCGGCCCGCGCGAAACTCCTTGATGAGGCCGCGGCACTCGAGCAGCATTTCGCTCATGGCGCGGCCCCTTCCGGCACGTCTCCCGCGCTCGGGTTCGCGTCGAAGGGCGCGGGCGCATTGCGCGATCCGCTGCGCAGCCCCTCGTCGATGAGGTTTCGAAGCCGCGCGTCGTTCGCACGCCACGGGCCGCGTTTCGAGGCCATCACGTGCCCGGTCTTGCTGATGAGGTATGACGTGGGCATGTCCGTCGCGTGGTACACGTCGGCGACCCGCCCGCCGTTGTCGAACAGGATCTGCGCCGCGCTGCCGCGCTCGGCGATGAACTGCTCGATTTCGCTCTTCGACTGGCTCTGCGCGAGAAACAGGATCGCGAGGCCCCGATCGCGGAACTCCTTCGCGAGCGTTCGCGCTTCCTCGAGCTGGAGCACGCAGTCCTCTTTTTTCGTGCTGCCGAAGACGACCCAGACGACGTAGCCGCGAAGCTGCGACAGGCGGGTCGAGTCGTCGTCCGTGCGCTTCAGCGAAAAGTCGGGCGCGACCTCGCCGTCCTGGATCAGACCGAGGTTGTCGTAGAGCGGCGTGCCCTTCGCGATCCAAACGAGGGCCAGGCTCACCGCCAGCGCGATCGCGAGGGGCAGGCGGCGGCGCAGCGCATCGGAATGAAGGTCGGATTCGCTCATGCGTCCATTATGGCGGCGCGGCGCGAGTTCACAAGTCGGTTCGGCGCGCTCAGAGGGCCTGGACGAACCGGCACTCGGGCGTGACGTTGATGATGTTGGGGACGAGTTCGGGGTACTGGGCGCACTGGTTGTCGGCGATGTCGTCCACCGGGTCGGGCGGCGAGTGCACGATGTCGCACGCCCAGCCGGTCACGATCTGCTCCGCGACGCAGGGACCCTCGGACAGGTCGATCAGGCTTTCCCCCGCGAGGTTGCACTGGATCACGCAGTTTCGGCAGGGCTCGAACGAATCCTGCTCGGCCAGATCGGCGCACTCGGCGTCGGGATCGGTCCACACCCACGGATTTCCGCCCGAGTCGTCGTCATCCGCGTCGTCGTCGCCCGCGTTGTCGTCGTCGTCGTCATCGTCGCCACCGTTGCAGGCGGACACGACCATGCCCGCGGCGGCGATGAGCGCGAGCGTCGCGAGCGCGAGATTCCACCGAGAGACAAACGATCGACGCATCCGACGTTCCTTTCCCCAATCGGCCCAAAAACCCGGCACGGCCATGCGCGGACCATACCATGGCGTTGGGGCTTTGGGCAGCCCATCGCGGCCTCCCGCCTTGCCCGGCATGGGCGTTCGCGATAGCGTTCGGGGCGGAGGTGCTGCCGTGTTCGAGCCCGTCGTTTGCGAATCGCACGCCAAGGTGAACCTGCGTCTCGAGGTGCTGGCCCGACGTGACGACGGCTATCACCTGCTCCAGATGATCAACGCGCGGATTGCCCTGGCCGACCGCATCCGGTTCGAGCCCGCCGAGTCGGGCATCGCCCTGACCTGTTCCCGCTCCGATCTGCCGTGCGACGAAACCAATCTCGCCTGGCGCGCGGCGGCGGCGCTCTTCGAGCACGCCGGTTACCCGGGCGGCGTGCGGATCCACATCGACAAACGCATCCCCGTCGCGGCGGGGCTCGGCGGCGGTTCGGGCAACGCGGCGTGCGTGCTGGCCTCCCTCAACGAATTGCTTGGGCTCGGCGTGAGCGACCGCGACCTCTCCGCGATCGGTCTGCGGCTGGGGGCCGACGTGCCGTTTTTCCTCTTCGGCAAACCCGCGGTGGTGCGCGGGATCGGCGAGGACATCGAACCCTTCGAGGTCGCCGCCGACATTCCCATCGCGCTCCTCAATCCCGGCGTAGGGCTCTCGACCGCCGACGTTTATCGGCGCGCGTCGGCGACGCTGGACCTGCCGAAAAAGCCTTCGACGCTCCCGCGACGACTGAACGATGCCGAAGAAGTCGCCGCCGAAATGCACAACGACCTCGAAGCCCCCGCGCGCGCCCTGTGCCCCGCGATCGACGACCTGCTCGCGCATCTGCGCGACCGCGACGCTCTCGCCGCGATGGTCAGCGGTTCCGGTCCGTCGGTTTTCGGCGTCTTCGCCACGCACGACGCAGCCCGGGCCGCCGTTTCCGACATGCCGGACGGGGGCTGGCTCGCGATCGCCACCCGAACGATCTGACCGCCGCGCCGCAATCCGACCTCGGGGTTCGGGCGCCGTAGGGGCGCGATTCATCGCGCCCTCCCCACCCAAGTTCTAACCGACGTCTAAAATAGCCCTCCTAAGTGCTCGAAATCGCAGTTATTTGTTAGATTTCTCCCTATTTTGTGTCACCCTTTTGTCATCGAAACGCGACAGCCGAACCCGTCCGCGTAGAATCCCGCCCGAGAATGCCCTCGGTGCGTAAACGCTCGGGGGATGGCGCCCCGCCGGATCGCTGCCGGGGCGAATCGAACGAGCCCGAGGAAAGAGCCCATGGAGGCCGCCGCCCGCCAGATGGTTCCCGAATCGGAAGCGCCGCTGTTTCCGCTGATGCTGCGCATCGAGCGCCGTCGCGCCGTCGTGTTCGGCGGCTCGACCGTCGCGGCGGAAAAAGTCCGCGCGCTCCGCGCCTGCCGCGCGGACGTGACGGTCATCGCACCGAATCTGTGCGACGAGCTCGCGGCGCTCGCGATTCGCGGCGAGATCACCCACGTCGCCCGCGATTATCGCGAGGGCGATCTGGCCGGGGCTCGCCTCGCCGTCTCCGCGCTGAGCGACGACGCCACGAACCGCGCCATCGTCGGCGAAGCTGAGCGAAGCGGCGTGCTGCTCAACGTCGTCGACGTGCCCGCGCTGTGCGAGTTCTTATCGCCCTCGGTCGTGCGCCGGGGCGACCTCGTCATCGCCGTGTCGACTTCGGGCCGCGCGCCGGGCGTGGCGGCCGCGCTGCGCCGCCGCCTCGACCTGCAGTTCGGGCCTGAATACGAAGCCTACATGGAACTCCTCGCGCAGACGCGCTGCCGCCTGAAAAACATGGACGGCATCGGCTACGAGCGCCGACGCGACATTCTGAACGACGTGATGGACCTCGACGTGCTGCCGCTCCTTCGCGACGGACGGCACGCGGAAGCGAGGAAGGTGGTGGACGAATGCGTCTCGCGCTCATTGGCGTAAACCACAAGACGGCGCCGCTCGACGTGCGCGAGCGGCTCGCGTTCGCCGACGACCGGATGAGCGAAACGCTGCTCGCGCTGCACGCGTTCACGGGCGCCGACGGCAAACGCATCATCGATGAATGCGTCGTGCTGTCCACCTGCAACCGCACCGAATTCTACTGCGTCTATAACTGCGACATCTTCAACTTCCCGGCCCTCGCGCGCTTCATCGCCGAGCGGCGCGACCTCGCCACCGACGACGTCAGCCCGCACCTGTACAACCTCTCGGGCCAGGCGGCTGTAAAGCATCTGTTCCGCGTCGCGTCGGGCCTCGAATCCATGGTCATCGGCGAGCACCAGATCACCGGGCAGGTCAAGTCGGCGTACGAGGCCGCGGTCGCTTGCCACACCAACGGTCCCTTCACCAACAAACTCTTCCACCTCGCCTTCCGCACCGCCAAGCAGGTGCGCAGCGAGACGAAGATCGGCGTCGGCTCCACCTCCGTCAGCCAGGTCGCGTGCGACCTCGCGCGCGAGCACTACCACGACCTCGCGGAGCGCCGCGCGCTCATCGTCGGCGCGGGCGAAACCGGCGCGCTGGCCCTGCGTCACCTGCGCGAGCGCGGGCTCTCGCGCATCACAATTCTCAACCGCACCGTGGCGAAGGCCGAGGCGCTGGCCGTGGAGCACGCGGCGGCGTTCGGTCCCCTGGGCGAGTTGCCCCGGTATCTGGCGACCGCGGACGTGGTCGTCTCGGCGACGAGCGCGCCCCACATGGTCGTGACCGAGGCGCAGCTTCGCACGGCGATGGCCGGGCGCATAGAGCCGGTCCACCTGTTCGACATCGCCGTGCCGCGCGACATCGAGCCCGGCGTGCGCAACGTGCGCGGCGTGACGCTGCACGACATGGACGACCTGCAGGCGCACGTCGAACGCAACGTCGAGCGGCGCAGCGAGGAGCGGCACGCGGCGTTCAAGATCGTCGAGAACGCGGCGGAGGAGTTCGTCGGCTGGCACCTGACGAATCAGATGACGCCGGCGATCACCGAGCTGCGCAACATGGCCGAGTCGATCCGCGCGAAGGAGATCGAGAAGCTGCGCACGCACCTGTCCGAAGAAGACTACGCGCGCGTCGAAGCCGTAACCCGCACGATCATGAATAAAATGCTGCACCAGCCCATCGTCACCCTCAAACAAGCGGCGATGACGCAGGACGGCCAACAGGTCGAGACGGTGCTGCGGGCCATGATGGGGGCGGGTGGGTAAGCGCGAGGTTCGTTGGGCGCGGGAGCCTGATAGGCGCGGGAGCCTGATAGGCGCGGGAGCCTGATTTCATCCTGCGCGTAGCTTACACTGCCATCCTGAGCGCTTTTTTTGTCATCCTGAGCGAAGCGAAGGATCTTGCCTCGATTCACACCAGACCCTTCGCTTCGCTCAGGGTGACATGAGGGCTGCTGAGGGTGACATGAGGGCTGCTGAGGATGACATGAGGGCTGCTGAGGATGACATGAGGGCTGCTCAGGGTGACACAGATGATCGCTCAACGTGTGACATGTAGGGGCTACTCCGCTCATTCGGCATGGTGAATGGCCGGCCGATATCCCTCGCCGCGCCACGTGAACCAAGCCGTCCCGAGCACGCCGAACGCGAAGGCCGTCCATAGATTGAGGCGCGGGTCCACGTTCCACAAAAACGCCCCCGCGAACGCCGCCACGGCCACCACCGAATCGCGCATCAGGTAGTAGAGGCCGAAGACCGCGGCCTTTCGTCCCTCGGGCGCGAGGTCGAGGATCAGCGCCTTGCGCGTGGGCTCGCCGAACTCCTTGAGCCCGCGCAGCACGAACGCGCCGACGAGCGGCCAGAATGAGTGCGAGAACATGAGCGCGACGGGGAATAGCGTGAAAAAGACAAAGGTTGTGAGCACCCAGGGTTTCTTCTCCGTGCGGTCCGCCATGTACGCGACGGGCAGGTAGATCAGCACCGCGGTCGCCATCTCCACCGTCGTGAGGATGCCGAATTGAAAACCCGTCACCGGGTGCTCGATGGTCTTCATGCACCACACCACGGCGAAGGCGTAAGGGATCTGCTCGCAAAAGCGAATGAGGATGTCCGAGACGAGCAGCCGACGCAGCGCCGAATTCATGTGCGCAAACAGGCGCAGCGGATTTTTCTCGGGCGTCGCGCGGTCCGCCTCGCGATCCTCGGGAATCAATTTTTGCTGGAGCACGCACGCCAGCAGCGCCATGGCGAGCGCGGCCACGAATGCGTACCGCACACCCGTCGTCTCGCCGTACGCGTCGATCAACGCGCCGCCGAGCAGGGGGCCGAGCGCCATGGGCACACGACGCACGAGCGAGTGCATCGCGACGCCCATGGTGCGCTGGCCGGCGGGCAGCACGCGACTGACCAGACTCATTGTCGCGGGCAGCGAAATGGCGGTCCACGACAAAAAGAAAAACGAGCCGACGATCACCGCACCCCAGCTCGGCACGGCGATGACGATGACGAACCCGAACATCGCGAGCAGGTTGAAAATCAGCAGCGCGCGGCGCGCGCCGTAGCGGTCCGACAGCCATCCGCCGGGGACCGCGTAGAGGGCCGAGAGCAGGTTGTCGAGGCCGTTGAGCAGCCCGATCGAGATGGCGCCGCCGCCCATCGCCAGCAGGTACACCGGCAAAAAACGCTCGGCGATCTTCTCGCCCATGCCGACGAGGATCACCGCGCCGAGCAGCCCGACCATGCCGCCGCGTAAGCCGAGAAACGCGGCGATGCGGCGGTTGTCGGTCATCGTGGATTTCCGTCCCATTTTGTGGCGAACACTATTCGCGATCGGCGTCAGAGCGACGTTTACACCGGTTCGTTCGCGGCGAGAACATGATCGCGCCCGCCCCTTGAACACCGCCCGCGCGCCCGGTAGATTGCCGCGTCATGCGCAAGGTCGTCATCGGAAGTCGCGGAAGTCAGCTCGCCCTTTGGCAGTCGGAACACGTGCGCGATTGGCTCACGGCCCGGCACCCGGGTTTCGAGTTCCCCATCGAGATCATCCACACGATGGGCGACAAGATCCTCGACGTGCCCCTCGCCAAAATCGGCGACAAGGGCCTGTTCACCAAGGAGATCGAAAACGCGCTGCTCGATCGGCGCATCGACCTCGCCGTGCACAGCCTCAAGGATCTGCCGACGAAGCTCGAAGCCGGTCTCGCCATCGGCGCGGTCAGCGTGCGCGAGGACGTGCGCGACGCGTGGGTGAGCCGGCGCGGCGTCGCCCTGGCCGATCTGCCCGAGGGCGCGACCATCGCCACGTCCAGCCTGCGCCGACGCAGCCAGCTATGGGCGAAGCGGCCCGACCTGCGCATCGTGGACATGCGCGGCAATCTGAACACGCGCATGCGCAAACTCGATGAGTCGGAGGAGATCGACGGCCTCGTGCTCGCCGCCGCCGGGCTCGTGCGTCTCGGCTGGGAAACGCGCATCACGCACCGCATCGATTTCGATACGATCCTGCCCGCCGTGGGTCAGGGCGCGCTGGCCGTCGAGATCCGCGCCGACGACGCCGACACCGCCGCGCTGCTCGCCGCGTTCGCCGACGCGGATACGACGATCGCGGTTCGCGCCGAGCGCGCGTTTCTGCGGCATCTCGAAGGCGGCTGCCAGATCCCCATCGGCGCGCACGCGACCGTGAGCGCGGGGCGGGTGCGTCTCGACGGTTTGGTGGGGAGCCTCGACGGAAAACGCATTCTGCGCGACGCCGCCGAGGGCGACGCGACCGATCCCGAAGCCGTGGGGATCGCGCTCGCCGAGACGCTGCTCGCCGCGGGCGCCGACGTGATCCTCGCCGAGATTACCGCCGCCGCAAGAAGCTGATTTCTCGCCGGGACCGCCGCCCCGCTCCGCCATAGCTATGCGACGGCGAGAGCGCCGGCTCGGCATGTGGCACGGCCGCCCTCGGCCGTGCGGAGCACGAACAGGCGGGGGCGCCTGTTCCACATCGAAGGGATTTCTCGACTCCACGCCTGCGCGAACGCTTCTGCGCGTCGCTCGGGTCCAGATCCTTCGCTTCGCTCAGGATGACAGGTTTCCTCGAAGCCTCACGCCTCGCGCCTCACGCCCCGCGCCTCACGCCTCACGCCTCACGCCCCGAGCCTCAAGCCTTCTCAGCACCCGCAGCCGCCCGAGTCGTTGCCCTCGTCCGTATGTCGGTCATCGCCGTCGGCCGCGTCGTCGTCGCCGAGCGAAATGTCGTCGTCATCGGATTCGTCGTCGTCCGGCGGAACCCAGTCGTCATCATCATCCGCGTCGTCATCCGCGTCGTCGTCGGCATCGTCATCGGCGCCGGGCTCGACCGTGATGTAGTTGTTGCGCGCGTAGGTGTTCGACCCGCCGGGGCCGGTGACGCGCAGTTTGATCTTGTAGCGGCCCACCTCGGTAAAGGTGTGCGAGGGACTCTGGTCGCTCGACGTCTCGTCGTCGCCGAAATCCCACTCCCACTGCGTGATGCGGCAGCCGTTGTAGTCTTCGGAGTTGTCGAAGAAGTTCACCGTGTGCGGCGCGGGCCCGCGCAGGGGGGCGCCGGTGAAGTCGGCGACGGGCGGCGCGCACTTGATCGTGAGCGCTTCGTCCATCGTCGCGCTGCCGAAGGGCGTGGTGATGACGACGTCGTAATCGCCCACCGCCGCGCCGGTGAGGTCGAAGGTCGCCTCGGCCGCCGCGAGCGAGTTCACCGCGAGCGCCGTGGTGTTGATCTGCGCGCGCGACGACACGAGCTTCGCCGTCATGTCGAGCGTGAAATAGTTGCCGCCCAGATCCATCGTGAAGTCGGGATCGTTGTTGAACGCCTGGTGCGGCGTCGCCGACGTCAGCTCCGGCGCGGGCGAGGTGATCGTGAATCCGCCGGGAAGCGACCCGGTGCCCGCCGGGTTCGTCACCTCGACGTCGTAGATGCCCGGCCACGCGCCGACGAGGTTCAGGTCGCACGTCAGCTCGAAGGGGTCGGCGACGACCGCGTTCGCGCAGTTCACGCCTACCGAGGCGTCAGGGCGATAGAGCCGCGCGGTGGACGTGGCGGCGAAGGTCGCGCCGGTGATCGTCACGCCGGTCAGGCTCTCGGTGTTCTCGCCCGTATCGGGATCGATCGACGACACGAGCGGGACGGGCATGTCCCACACGTACTTTACGTCCTTCACGAAGGGGTCGTAGTAGGCGATGTGCGGCGCGTTGCGGCTGTCGAGGCCGAGGCTCGTGAACATGCCCGTGATCTCGTCGCCTTCGAGCACCTCGATTTGCCACTCGCCGGCCACCTTGGTCGCGTATTTCAGGTCGCCGTCGGAAAAGTACGTCACGTGCGGCGCGGCGTCGTCGCCCATCGCGATCGACGAATACTTGCCCGTGTCGTCTCCGCCGCACTCGATCTCGTCCCACTCCCAGCTTCCCGCGAGTTTTTTCAGGATCACCGCGCACTGGTCGCCGATCAGCGGGTCGAAGTGCATGGAGATGTACACGTTGTCGCCGATGTCCATGGCGATGCCGGTGTGCTCGCCGGTGCCATCGATATCCGCGGGATCGACCACGTCCTCCTCGTGCCAGCCGAGGCCGTCCAGCCACGCGAATTTCTGGTTCGACCACACGTCGTCGCGGTACGCCACGTTGGGCAGATCCACGGTGGAGAGCGCGATGGCAGTCCAGCTTCCCAGCCGCTCGCCGAACGCGTTGTACACGCTGTCGGGCGAGGTCTTCGACCACGCGTTCGCCCCGGTGCGCCACGCGACGCGCACGCCGTTGTCGTTCGACCATCCGTCGTCGTAATGGTACGCGGCCCACGCCTGTCCACTCGTGGTGAACGCGATGCTGATCCATCGGCCGCGGTCGTCCTCGTCCGAGTCCTCGATCGTCTCGTATTTCCACGTGTCGTCGTCGTCGAGGTACGCGAACATCGCCGCGTCGATCGCGTCGTCGTAATACGCGATGGCGGGTCGGTTCTTGATCGGGTTGATCGCGATGTCGCAGTAGTTGCCGACCTGGCCCGTGTCGATTTCGGTCACGTGCCAGCCGCCGAAATCGCGATAGGCGTACATCAGCCGCGCGAACGAGGCATCGTACCATGCGAGGTGCGGGCGGTCGTTGGAGTCCACGGCGAGCGCGGCCGACTGGCCCTGATCTCCCGCGCTGGCGACGGTTTCATAAACCCACGCGGCGCTCGCGGGCGCGGCGACCGTGAAGGTCAAAACGCAGACGATGGCGAACGCAAACATGACCCGGTGAAACATCCCACTCCCTCCCGAAAAAGGCATCAAAATCGGCAGCACAAATAACTTATCACGCGCGTGGGATCGGGTTCAAGGAAAATCGACGTCGATCTCGATCAGGATCGGATTGGGTTTCGCCCGGAGCCCGCCTTTCACGGCCCCGATTTCGATTGACAACCCCCCGTGCGCGGCGTAGGTTCGGGCGGCTTTCGGACCCATGGGGCCGAGAGAATTCACCGGCGGCGCGGCCGCAGGTATTCATCGGCGGCGCGGCCGCCATCAGGTTTCACCGCAACCGGAGTTTTCGATGGGCGAAGGCCCAAGTCGGAGCGATCGGCAGGGGCGTCTGGGCGGAAACCCACGCGGATCCATTGCGGCGAACCGACGGCTCGCCCTCTAATCCTACCCCGACCCTCTTCCGGTCCATGATTTCCGAGTGAATGAACCCGGCAACGCCCGTGCGCCCGCGCGCCGGAACGGAGCGATCATGACGCAGACGCAGACCCACATGGACGGTTCGGCGTACACCTTTCTTTACGCGTCGCGGCTCGTGGCGCGGCCCGTGACCGAAGGCGGGCGGCGCATCGGCACCGCGACGGATCTGGTCGCGCGGCGCTTGACGCCGTATCCGGAGCTCGAAGGGTTCGTGGTGCGGCGAAAAGGCAAGGAGTATTTCCTTCCCCTGGCCAAGGTTTCTCGCGCGGCACTCGAAGGGCGTGGCGCGATCGTCGCCCACGCGCACGATTTGACGGCGCTCGTGCACGACGACGACCGGTTCCTCGTGGCGGCGGTGCTGCTCGACAAACAGATCGTCGATGTGCAGGGCGCGAAGGTGGAACGCGTCAACGACGTGCACCTGCTCACCGTGGACGCGCACACCTACCTCGTGCACGTGGATGTGGGCTTGCCGGGCCTGCTTCGCCGTCTGGGTTTCGAGGGCGGCGTGCGCCGGATCGTGCGGACCTTCGGCCGCGACCTGAAGGACGACTGGATCTCGTGGCGATATGTGCAGACGTTGCAGGGGCGGCGCGGGCCGGGACCGATCCGCCTCGCGGTCGGCCACGAGCAGCTCCACGATCTGCACCCGGGCGAACTCGCCGACATTCTGGAGGATCTGGACAAGGAAGGCCGCATCGCGCTTCTGCACTCGGTCGATCCCGAGGTGGCCGCGAGCGCGCTGGAAGAGGTCGAGCCCGAGCTGGGCGCGGCCATCGTCAAGGAACTCGACCCCGAGGTCGCGGCCGACATCATGGAAGAGATGGAAGCCGCCGCCGCCGCGGATATCCTCGACGAGGTCACCGACGAACGCCGCGAGGACATCATCGACCGGATGGATGCCGAGGAGCGCCAGGAAATCGAAACGCTCCACACCTACGAGGACAAGTCGGCCGGCGCGCTGATGAGCACGGATTTCGTGGAGATCGCGGCCACCGCGACGGTCGCCGACGCGATCGCCGCCGTTCGCCAGTGGGCCGACGAGGTCGCCATGCTGCACTACGTCTACCTGCTCGACGACACCGGCACGCTCGTCGGCGCGGTGAGTCTCAAGCAGCTCATCCTCGCCCGGCCCGACACCCCCCTGCGAGAACTGGCGGGGATGCGTCTCGTCACCGTCTCGCCGGACGAGGACTGGTCGGACGTAGCCGAAAAGTTCTACAAGTACAACTTCCAGGCCATGCCGGTCGTGGACGAGAACGACCGGCTCGTGGGGGTCGTTTCGTTCCGGTCCAGCTTCGACGAACTCGTGCGTTATTACGTGAGAGAGGCGGCGTAGCGCCCGTCATCGAATCGGCGCGACGGAAGTAACCGCATGGCGGAAAACGAGAAACCCCGCAGACCGTGGACGCAGCGCATCGCGCTGTTTTTCGCCGTCATGGGGCCGGGCATCATCACGGCCAACGTGGACAACGACGCCGGCGGGCTCGCCACGTACAGTCAGGCCGGGGCGATGTTCGGGCTCGACACACTGTGGATCTTCGGGCCGATGTGCGTGGTGCTCATCATGGTGCAGGAGATGTGCAACCGGATGGGCGTCGTCACGGGGCAGGGGCTCTCGTCGCTCATCCGCGAGCGATTCGGTGTCAAGATCACGTTCTACCTCATGCTCGCGCTGCTGGTGACGAACTTCGGCAACGTCATGGCCGAGTTCGCGGGCATCGCCGCCGCCGCGCGGCTCTTCGGCGTGCCGCCGTGGATCGCCGTGCCGCTGTGCGCCGCCGGCGTGTGGTATCTCGTCATCCGCTACAACTATCGCTCGGTCGAAAAGGTCTTTCTGGCCGCGTGCCTGTTCTACGTCGCCTATCTCATCACGGCGCATTTGGTGCATCCGCCCGTCGAGCAGATCACGCAGGCTTTTGTCACACCCAAATGGGTGCCGGGCCGCGCGTATCTCGTGATGATCATCGGCCTGTTCGGCACGACGATCGCGCCCTGGATGCAGTTCTATCAACAGGCCGCGATCGTCGAGAAAAACGTGCACATCGACGACTACGCGTATTCGAAGGCCGATACGATCATCGGGGGCATCGTCGTGCACGTGGTGGCCGCGGCGATCATCATCGTGTGCGCCCAGACGCTGAATCGGCAGGGCATCGCCATCGAGGACGGCGCGGGCGCGGCTGCCGCGCTCGAACCGCTCGCGGGACCGTGGGCGCGGCACCTGTTCGCGTTCGGCCTGTGGAACGCGTCGATGTTCGCCGCGTGCATCCTGCCGCTTTCGACCGCGTACACGATCTGCGAGGCGCTGGGGTGGGAGCGGGGCGTCGATCATTCCTTCGCCGACGCGAAGCAGTTCTACGTGCTCTACACCGCGTCGATCGTGCTGGGCGCGGCGATCGTTCTGATCCCCAAGATCTCGCTCATGAACATCATGCTCTACTCGCAGGTCGTCAACGGCCTGCTGCTGCCGGTCGTGCTCGTCTTCATGCTCATCCTCGCCAGCGACCGCGAACTCATGGGCGAGCACGCCAACAGCCGCGTGTACAACGTCGCGAGCTGGCTGACCGCCATGGCTCTCACGGCGCTGTCGCTCTCCTACGTCTACGACGTCATCCGCAACGCGTAGGGCTGCCCCCGCTTCCGCCAACAACCAAAATCCAACTACCAAAAACTCACCGATGCGCCATTCGGCGCGACGCGGCGCGATTTGCGCTTTGCGTTCCGGCACCCGTTAGCGCGACAATCCCACCGCGACATCGAAAACCAACACCCGGGAGAAAACCATGGTCCAACACGACTGCCGAAGCTGCGAGCGGTTCCACGAGTGCGCGACGCTGTGCGAGCCGGTCGCGGCGATCGTCGCCGAGGTCGAGCATCACGGGCGCGGCGCGATGATTCCCGCCAGCCCCCACACCGTTGCGATCCTCGCGGCGACCGACGGACGCATTCCCTGGTCAGAGATGATCGGCGACGAGATCACGGTCGAAGAGATCGAGTCGATGCCCGGCCTGACAGCGCGCCAGCGGCGGGCGTTGTCGCTCATGCTGATCGAAACCCTGTCCTCGAGGGAGATCGCGCGAAGCATGGGCATCTCCCAGTCGACGGCACTCGGTCACCTGCGGGCGGCGCTGCGCAAGACGCGCCGGCGGATCGATCGGCTGCGCGCCGCGCAACGCGGCGTCGACTCCCATATTGGCCGGTCGGTCTAAGGCGGCGGAACTCCACCGGAATCCCGGCCACGGCGATTTCGCGAGCCGCGGAATTTGAGCTGCCGTGTCGATTTTGATCGAGGACTTCGCCGCCGGTTCCGAAAAGAAATGCAGAACGGCACGGCGAAATCGAGCGCATCGCAAGGCGCGAAATCCGCTCTGGCTGACTTGACAACGGTTCCCGGTCAGTGCTAAAGGGGGTCCCGAGACTCCCGCGCGTCGCAAACGCGCTTAATTGATTGATAATATTGAACAAATCGCAGCGATGTGAATGGGCGTTCAAACACCCGACTGTCAGCGTCCGGACGTTTTTTTCGGATTCCGAGAAAAAAGGCTTGACGGATTTTACGCGCTGCGTTAAGGTCGAAAGTGAATGACGGTTCATTCACCGTCGGGTCTTTCAAAACCGGGAATACGAGGCAGGAGCGCGCATCACAACTCTCCATGCAACCTCAAAAAATATGACGGCCCGGGCGGCCTCGCCGACCGGACCTCGAACCACCAATCTCCCAGCCCGATCAATCTGGTCATCTCATCCGCTTCCTGCCCCAGACATACAGCGCAATGGATTGCATGCTCATTCAAATCGCCGCCTTCGGGCGGCGTTTTTGTTTGGATTTTCGCCGACCGGGGTGGACTGCGACCTGGGCGGATGTCCCGTCGTCGGCCGCTCACTCACTTCGAGAAACGCTCGATGACCATGTTGGGCTTGGGGGCCGGTTCATTCGGCGCGGAGCCCGAGGTCGGGGCGCCGGGACGCGGGCGCGACGCGGTTCGCTGGAACTCGGTAATTTCGGCGTCGGACGTGGACGATACGCCCTTCATCTTGAGCGAGAAGTCGCCCGGATTGCTGGCGTTTTCCATCGCGTCTTCGTAACCGATCTTTTTTTCCAGGCACAGCTTCATCAGGCTCATGTCGAAGGTCTGCATGCCGTAGGCCGCGAAGCCGCCCGCGACCACGTCGGTGATTTCGTGCGTTCGCTTGGGGTCCTTGATGAGCTCGCTGACGCGCTTGGTGGCGACGAGCACCTCGACGGCGGGGATGCGCCCCTGCTGGTCGATCCGCGGGATGAGGCGCTGGCAGACGATGGCCTTGATGACGGTGGCGAGCTGAAAGCGGATCTGCTCGGACCGGGCCGCGTCGAAAAACGAAATGATGCGGTGGATCGTCTCCATGACGTCGGTGGTGTGCAGCGTGGCGAGCACCAAATGGCCGGTTTCGGCGGCCATGAGGGCGGTGGTGATGGTTTCGATGTCGCGCATTTCGCCGACGAGGATGACGTCGGGATCCTGACGCATCGCGGAGCGCAGCGCCGACAGGAAGGTGCCGGTGTCGAAGCCGACCTCGCGCTGGGCGATCATGCTCATCTTGTCGCGCAGCAGGTATTCGATCGGGTCCTCGATGGTGACGATGTGCGCGTTGCGGCGGCGATTGATGAAATCGACGATGGCCGCGAGCGTGGTGGATTTGCCCGACCCGGTGGAGCCGGTGACGAGCACGAGGCCGCGCCGCTCCATCGCGATCTTTTCCATCACGGGCGGCAAACCGAGATCCTCGAAGGTGCCGATGTCGAAGGGGATCGCGCGCATCGCGATGGCGACCGTGCCGCGCTGCTGAAAGACATTGGCGCGGAAGCGCCCGACGCCGGAGACTGACTACGCGAGATCGATCTCGTGGCGGCGCTTGAATTCCTCGGTCTGGCGTTCGTTCATCATCAGCTTGGCGAAGCCGTTGATCATCTGCGGGTTCAGCTCGGGAAATCCCTCGACTTCGAGGAGTTGCCCGTTGATACGGAAAACCGCGCCCTTTCCCGGCTTGAGATGGATGTCGGACGCCTGCACCTGTGCCGCCAAGCCCAGAAGCTTGTGAAACTGCGCGCGCATCTGCTCGGTCTGGGGGTCCGCCGTCATGATCCGTCGCCGGTCATTCGCTCGCGTCCGCGGCTTCGGGCGCGGCGGCGTGCATGCCTCCCGGACCGGACTCTCGGACGGCTTTTGCCACCTGGTCGCGGATGTCCGGGTTGTCCTTCAGGAATTTCTTGGCGTTTTCCCGGCCCTGGCCGATTCGGGTTTCGCCGAACGAGAACCACGAGCCGATCTTGTCGATGATCTTTCGATCAACGCCCATGTCGACCAGTTCGCCCTCGTAGCTGATGCCTTCGCCGAAGATGAGGTCGAATTCGGCCTGCTGAAACGGCGCGGCGACCTTGTTCTTGACGACTTTGACGCGGGTGCGTCCGCCGATCACGTCGGTCGCCGTTTTGATCTGGCCGATGCGGCGCACGTCGAGACGGACCGAGGCGTAGAACTTGAGCGCGTTGCCGCCGGAGGTCGTCTCCGGGCTGCCGAACATGACACCGATCTTCATGCGGATCTGGTTGATGAACACCAGAATCGTGTTGCTGCGGTTGATGGCGGCGGTGAGTTTCCGCAGGGCCTGGCTCATGAGGCGCGCCTGCAAACCCACGTGCGTGTCGCCCATCTCGCCTTCGATCTCGGCCCGGGGCGTGAGCGCGGCGACGGAGTCGATGACGACCACGTCCACGGCGTTGCTGCGGATCAGCACCTCGGCGATCTCGAGCGCCTGCTCGCCGGTATCGGGTTGCGAAAGCAGCAGTTCCTCGGTCTTGACGCCCAGATTGCGCGCGTATTGCACGTCGAGCGCGTGTTCGGCATCGATGAACGCCCCGATGCCGTTGGTCTTTTGCGCGTTGGCGAGGATGGTGAGCGCGAGGGTCGTCTTGCCGCTCGCCTCGGGTCCGTAGATCTCAACGATGCGCCCGCGCGGCACGCCGCCCACGCCCAGCGCCAGATCGAGCCCGACCGATCCGGTGGAGACCACTTCGACCTCGGGAATCACCGCGTCGCCCAGACGCATGATCGCGCCCTTGCCGTAGGCGCGTTCGATCTGCGCCACCGCCGCGTCGAGCGCGCGAATCTGTGTCTTGTCCTTGGCCGGCCGCTCGGCCGTCTTGTCCGCGTGTTTGTCCTTTTCCGCCGTCACTTTTTCCGCCACGGGTCTCCTCCACAATGAAAGTTGAACGGACACTCCCGATCAGCTCGAAATCCCTCACCCCGGCTCGCGCCGCTCGCCACCCCTCTCCCGCCCGGCGGGAGAGGGGTCGGGGGTGAGGGCCGGTCACTCGCTCAGGATGATCGTTTTCGGTCGGTCCTCGGTCTCTTCCGGCTCGCCGTCGGGTTTGTGGCGCCGGTCCATTTCGGCGGCGCGGCTGAGCGCGCGGTGGATGATGTCGCGCGTGGCGAGCAACTCCGCGTCGTCGGCGTTGCGCGCGGCGGAGCCGGCAAAAAACAGGTCGATCTCTCGCATCAGCCCCGCGGCGTTGATGCGCCCCTGAATCGCGCGGACCTGACGATCGATGACCTCGCAGACGATCGCCCGGGCTTCGGGCCGGCCGACCAACTCGATGGCTCGATTCATGGCGTCGTCGGGCACGTAGGGCACGATCTCGACCAGCAGGGATTCCTGACCGGTCGCCTTGAGCCAACCGACGCGCATGAAATGCGAACCGGCGAGCAGACGCATCGCGCCCACGCCGTTCTTGGCCTGCAGCTCGTAGCGCGCCTGCCGGCCGTAGATCTGCTCGAAGATCCGGCAGCGATCACTGTAGGCCACGTCGTCGCCGTACCCGTCGAAAAACGTCGTCAGATCGTCATACAGTTTTGCGGCCTTGGTGGATTTGCCCTGTCGTTCGTAGATCTCGGCGAGCAGCAGGAAACCCGGCGGCATCCAGGCGAAGGTGTTTTTGGGCAAGGCCTTGATGATCCGCGCGACACGCACCACCGGCGGGGCGACCTGCTCGATATTCTGGGTGGTGTTCGAGGTCCGCGCGGCGAGGTAACCCTCGTAGTTCCAGCCGCTCCACTTCATCGCGTCGTAGAGCCGCCGCTCGGCCCGGCCGAGCTTGCCTTTCTCCACGTCGCGGTGCGCACGTTCGACGGCCGCAATGACGCGCGCCTCGCCCATGCGGGCGACGTAAGACCAAAGGACGATGAGCCCCAGGCAGACAACCGCACCGACGAGGGCGAATAAGAGCCACATGGCCCCGATCCTCTTTTCCGGAAAATCCCGAGAACGCCACGGAATTGTAAGGGGAGCGCCCGGCGAAATCAATGTTCCGACGGCCCCATCGACAGATTGTCGGGAGGGATTATTGTGGCGGTTCGAGAACCCGGCCCGGAGACCCCCCGTGACGTACGTTGTGACCGAGCGCTGCCTCAACTGCAAATACACGGACTGCGTGGATGCGTGCCCCGTGGAGGCCTTTCACGAGGGTCCGACCATGCTCTACATCCATCCGGAAACCTGCATCGACTGCGGCGCCTGCGAGCCCGAATGCCCGGTGCAGGCGATCTTCGACGCCGATCAGGCGCCGCCGGAATTCGCGTCGGCCGTCGGCGTCAACCGCGAGATGGCGATGCGTTACCCCGTCATCCTCGAACGCAAGGATCCACTGCCCACCGCGCCGCCGAAAAGCGATTACGTGTTCCGCAACAAGTCCTGACGTCAACTTCTCAACACGGGGTGATCGCGCATCGCGGGCATGGAAAAACGCCCGGCGGAACCGATCACGCCGGGCGTTTCATTCAGGTCGGGGTCGCCTAACAGCCGCAGCAGTTTCCGTTGTTGCCGTCGTCGTCGTCACCCCGGTCGCTCAGGCCGGTGTCGTCGTCCGCGTCGTCATCCGTCGCGTCGTCGTCGCCCGGGTGAATGTCGTCGTCGAGATCGTCATCCGCATCGTCGTCTGCGTCGTCGTCCGAATCATCATCCGAATCATCGTCGGCATCATCATCCGCGTCGTCATCGGCATCGTCATCCACATCATCGTCCGAGTCATCGTCCGCCGAGTCATCGTCGGCGTCGTCGTCCGAATCATCGTCGGTATCGTCGTCGGCGGTGTCGTCATCGGTCGTGTCGTCGTCCGCCGTGTCGTCGTCCGCCGTGTCGTCGTCCGCCGTGTCATCGTCGGCAGTGTCGTCATCGGCGGTGTCGTCGTCGCCGCTGTCGGTCGTGGTGGTGGTGCTGGTCGTCGTGACGACGGTCGTGGTGGTGGGCGGCTCCATCGTGGTCGTCGTGATGGTCGTCGTCGTGGTCGGTTCCATCGTCGTGGTCACAATCGTGGTCGTTGTCGTCGTCGGCGGCTCAGTTGTCGTCGTTGTGGGAGTCGTCGTCGTGGTGGGAGTCGTCGTCGTGGTGGTCGTCGTGGTCGTGGTTGTGGTTGTTGTGGACGTGGTCGTGCCGAACAGGAAGAATCGGTCGATCGCCCAGTACGAGATGATGTCGTCGTCGAGTGACGTGAACACCCAGGTCAGCTTCACGTAGGGTTCGAGGTCCGCGTAATCTGAAATGTCGATCACGACGGTCTCGTTGTCGTGCGTGGACGTCCAGGAGAAGAGTTCAACGCCATCGTCCACCGGGTCGCAACCCGGGTCGGCGCAGATCTTGAGCGTCGCGCGCGATCCGCCGAGGATGATGACCGGCTCGAAGTAAGTGTTGAACTGGATGCTCGTGCCCTGCCATCCGGACAGGTCGAAGGCCGGCGAAATCAATTCCGTGAAATCGAGGTTGTCGTCGATGCGGATGACCTCGTAGAAACCCTCGCTGAACAGGCCGGAACTCAGCCACGGTCGATAGAGCCACTGGTAAATATCGAAATCGACCCACTCCCAGGGGTTCGACCCGCTGTTCACGATCACCCACCCTGAAGGCGGCGAACCGTTGAAATTGGAGGAATAAATCGTCGCGGCGTGCGCGGACGGAACAACCATCGTCAGCGCGATCACCATTATCGTCGCGGCCACTCGGCGCTTCATCATTCGCCCTCCCCGGGTGGAAAGCTTTCGACGCCGGAACGCGAGCCCGGACAATTTCCCGCTCGCGCCCCCCGCGCGTCGAAACTGCCCCCAAAAATTCCAGAACTTGGGTTATTTTAGCATGCCGCTCAAGCGATTGCCAAGAAAAAAATGACCGGTCAGTCATTTTTTCTTCCGGTCAGCGCCGGCCCGTTTACGCCTGCGTCAGGACTCGGGCGACGATTGCGCCTGGATTCGGTCTCCGAAGCGCGGTACCCATGCCCAACCCGTCGTCCACTCGTCGAGCCAATCCACCAGCAATGGGATCATCGGATTGACTTCGGGCTCGACCATCAGCGCATCCAAGTGGCTCCAGTCCGGCAGCACGTGACGCACGTACCCGTATTCGTCTCGGCCGAGCTCCTCGCCGGGGATCTGCCCGCGCACGGGAGCGATCATCGTCTTGTACAGATCGAGCTGATTCGAGTCCGCCCACATCGCCGACGAGATCGCGAAGATCGGCACATCGACGCGGCCGCTCGAGATGTCGAAGTAGTTCTCGCGCCAGGAGCCCTCGGTTTCCAGCCAACCCGCAACGTCCATGTCGAGGGCGAGGCGCGACGAATAGTAGGGGTCCGTGAAGTTTGACGGCCCTTCGTAGAACATCCTGCCCGCCCGCTTTAGATCGACCAGCTCCCTCGGGTCGCATTCGTCCCAATAGGACCACGTGTAGAGCGAAGCGGGGTCGGTCGGGTAGTCGCCCAGCAATCCGTGCGCGACCGGTCCGCCGGAGAGCTTGCCGGCGTGCGCGAGAAAGTCGTTCGCGGGGATCGTGTCGCTGTCGATAACCATGCCGAGCATGGCCTCGTTGGTCATCGTGATGTTGTGAAAGCGGGTGAGCAGCGGGAAAAGCAGTTCCAGCGGGCCGCGCTCGCCGAAGACGCCGTGCGAGCCGAGGGAAGGATTGTTCGGATCGACGAATCCGTCCTGGATCGCCATGCCCAGGATCTCGAGCATATAGAGCGACGCGCCCGTGAGACCCACGGCCTCGAAGCGCCGCTTCTCGCCCTGCCGGATCGCGCGCAGGTCCTTGATGTAATCCGATTCCGTCATGCCGACGCGCGGACGATACCCGCCGTCCCACAGCACGAGCCCCGCGATCTCCTCGGCGCCGTAAACGCCGTCGTCGAAGCGCCAGGCCGCGAAGGTCTGCGCCATCAACGCACCGCGCGAGTCGCCGCCCATCACCACGTTCACCGCGCGCCGGCCCCGCGGCACGAGGTGGACCAGACGGCGCAGGTCGCGCATCCACAGATCGAGTCCCCACTCGCTCATCATGTCGGTCTTCGGACCGCGCGGGTGCAGCGGAACGTAACGCCGACCGTCAATACGCGCGCCGCGGAAATAGTAGTCGTACGCAATCCACGGATCGTGCAGTCTCTCGGCGAGGTCCATGCCGCGTTGGTCTTCCAGCAGCGCGTGCCGTCGGTCGGGCACCCAGACCTCGACGAGCCCCTGCGACTGTTCGACGATCCAGCGAGCCATGGGGAACAGCTGCGTCGCCCCGGCGGTGTAACCGGGCATGAGGATAAAGATGGTGCGCACCGGACGCGGCGGGCCGCCTCGGTCGATGTCCTGTTGGAGTCGGAAACGGAACAGCGGAATGACGTTGTATTCGTCGGGGGTTTTCGATCCCTTGGAGGGGTTGTCCGGCGCGGGCTCGCCGGGAATGAGCGCGTACTCCCACCCGGCGACGATGGGACCGAAAAGCGGCGGGACAAAACCGAAGGGGTCCGGCGTCTCGGCGTCGGGATCGGGATCGTCATTCGCGTCGTCACCCTCGCCGAAATCCGGCCCGAGGTTGCGCGGGACGTCGCCCGAGGCGTCGTCATCGGCGTCGTTGTCGGACTCGCCGTTCGCGCACCCGAACACCGACGCGAGCAGCGCGAATGTCGCGAAAAACAGGATGAACGCGTTGTTTCGGTTCCGACGCATACGGCGGCCCCCGGCCCAGGTTCAAGTTATTTACAGGAATTCGGACGGGAGATCCACCACGGGGTCTGCTCGGGCGTTTGACGTGTGGCGAGGGCGCCCCCGCCCGCGACGTTGCAGACCGTCCCGGCCGAAGGCCGCCGGGCCAGACCGCCGGGTTCACGCTTTCGCGCGACCGGCCAGTGCAAACACTCCGAGCATCAGTGCGAGCGCCGCGTAACCGATGATCGCCTGATACACAAGACTCGCATAACCGATGTTGATGACAAGGGTCATCGCGTAGGTTGCGCCCGCGACCGATGAGAGCGTGGACAAGCCGTAGGTGACGGGCACGGCGTCGGCGCGGCCGGTGCGCGTGAGTTCGGTAACCACGTGTGGATAGAAGAGCCCGAGCCCGGCGCCGACCGGCGCGAGCGCGAGCGCCGTGAGCAGGATCTTCAACGGGAGCGGCATCCCGATCCGCGCGCCGATCATCGTCTCCATTGCGTACAGACCGGCGAAACTGATCGCCGCCATGATGAGCGGCATGACGTTCATCGGCAGCCGAGATCCGTACCGACCGTACAACATGGACCCCGCGGCGTTGGTGAGCAGGAAGAGGCTGAGCAGCAGCGCCATGCTGTACAGCGGGTTTTCCAAAAACAGGTCGAGTTTTCCCAGCAGCGCGATCTCGACCAGCATATAGCAAAAGCCCGTGATGACGAGATAGAGCATGAGTGGCGCGGGCGGCATGGGCGCGCGCTTGAGATAAAGCGCCGCGACGATGGCGACCAGCACGGCGCACACGATCACGAGCGTGATGATCTTGATCCAGCTCCGGTAGAACCCGCGGTTGTCGATCTGCTTTTTGCTTGGAATCAGCGTGAACTTGCTGAAGAGGAGTTTTTCGATGTAGGGCCGGTCGTCGGTGACGATTTCGGATTTCGCCGGAGTCGGACCCTCGAGCAGAAGGCCTGCCTCGCCGGCGCGGTTTTTCACGCCCGGCGCGTAGAGCAGGCTCTTGGGATAGGACTCCTTCATGCCCGCGACCTCGTCGGCCGTAAAGGGCTTTTTCGACACGATCATGTCGACGCACTTCCCGCCGCTGAACTCCACGATCATCGCGCGCAGCCCGAGATCGCCGAGGCCTCGTTCCTGAAAAAGGACCTGAAAGATCTGGACGAGGTGCTCGAGCGGCTGGCAGCGGTAGATCAGGAGGGCGTCGTCTCGCATATGGTCGAGGTACGACGCCATCGCCTCGTAGGTGTCGAGGTACTTTCGGCTGTGTCCCGATTTGTACTGCGAGGTCGCCGCGTTGTTCGCCACGTAGATCACGTCGAACTGCGTGGGGTGCGTGTCGAGGTAGCGCCGGCCTTCCATCACGACCACGTCCACGTTGGGCCGGTCGTAGAATTCCTGGATGCGAAAGTCGGCGAGCTCCGGCGTTTCAGCGGCGAAGCGCGTGACGAGCGGATTGATTTCAACGCCGACGATGCTCTTCTGCCCCATTCCGCGCTCGTGGAATTCAATCATCTGCGCGCCGCAGCCCGCGAACATGACGAGGATGTCGTCGGTCGGGCGTCCGAGCTTTTCGAGGTTCAGCACTTTCGTCATGGAATCGCGTTTGCCGCCCTCGGGATGATACCGGCGAACGGTGACGTTGCTTTCGGCATTGTCGTGGATGATCTCGTAGTGAGTGGACTTGCTCTTTTCGACGCGCAGCAGCGACACGCGCGAATACGCGTTCCACCGATGCGCAAGCTCGGTGACCGTCGCCCTGCCTTCTCTCCCGATCGCCCGCGTCAGGTCGTACCGGCCTTCGAGCCACACGAGGCTCGGCCAGACGAGCGCGCTCGCCGCGACCAGCGCAACGACGGTGCGCACCCGCGCGCCGCGCGTCGCGATGGCGACGAGCGCCGTGAGCGCGAACAGCCCGGCGGCGATGATGTGCGGCAGGTCGATGACGTGGATCGCGAGCGGCGTGACGAAGCACGCGGCGGCGGCGCCCGCAAGGTCTATGCCGTAGAGCCGCCCGATGATCGCGCGGTTGCGCGCGTAGAGCGTGGTCAGAATCTTGCCGACGAAAAAGAACGGTGGCAGGAAAACGCCGACGAAGATCAAGGTCTTTGCGACCTGCGTGGCGCTGGCGAGGTTGCCGCGATAGGTGATGGGGAACAGACTCGAGTAGATCGCGAACGAGGCCGCGAACGCACCGGCCGCCACGGCGGCGAGCGCGACGAGGTCGCGGCGGATGTCGATGTCGTCGGGCTTCGTCCGGCCCAGATGCACGCGCAGGCTGCCGACCGCCAGGCCGAAGAGCGTGAGCGGAATTGCGATGAAACTGTTCGCGTAGTTCAGGTAGAACACCGACATGCGCGAGAGCAGCAGCTCGAACAGCAGCGTGGTGAACGAGAGAATGAAAACAATCAGAAGCGTGCGGCGGGGCGAGTCGTCATCCGCAACCCGGTCGGCGCGTGTTTCGACGGTCATGGAATCCTCACGAAATCATCGATGTTCAAAGGCCGAAACGGGCGCGGAGCATAGGCCGAGACCGTGAAAATGCAAGAGGGATCACGGAGGAACCGCCCTTTCGTAAGCTCGCGCCGGGGTTTACGCGAATGCCCGCGTCGCGCGATTCTTGACGAGCGTCATCCTCTATCCGACAATCATCTGTTATCTCACGTTCGAATTTCGCTGCGATCGGGGACGGCATGCGCGCGTTCATGTTGACCGTGTTGAGTGTGACGATGGTGTTTGTCGCGGCGTGCGAGCCGAGCAGCGACGAATGGCCGGTCGAGCCGGCCGATTTGAATTCCCCCGCGAGCGAGCGACCGGATGAGACAGCGAACGACGCGGGTGACGACAACCCCGCGCCCGATCTCGACCAGTGGCCGAACTGCACGCTCGTCGCGCGCAGCGGCGAGGGTTACCTGGAAATGTGCAACGGCGTGCGCGTGCTGCACGTGTCGGGTTCGCCCTACGAGATGGGCTACCAGATGGGCGAGCTGCTGCGCGAACCCGTCACCGAGATCATCCACCTCGTGCGCAACTACATCGACCCGTGGGGCGCGGTGTGGCGGCTGCTGCAAAACGTGCCCGTCAATCTGGAGCCCAACATCCGGCCCGAGTTCGCCGAGGAGATGCGCGGACTCGTGGACGGCCTGAACAACGACGTGACGTATGAGGAGATCGTCGCGGGCAACTGCCTCGGCGACATCTTCGGCGCGATCCGCGCGTTCATGGACAACTACCTCGACGTGGAGTTCTGCTCGCTCACCGCGTCGTGGGGCGACGCCACCGCCGACGGCGAGCTCATCGCCACGCGCAACTTCGACTACATGAACCTCTTCCACCGATTCAACTACGTCGCCATCGTCCACCCGGACGAAGGCCACTCCTTCGTGCACACCGGCATCACGGGACTGATCGGCACGCACGTGGGCATGAGCGACATCGGCATCACCGGCGCGCTGGCGTACAACTCGTCGTACGACTCCGACATGCGCGGCGTGCCGATGCTGCTGCTTCTGCGCGAAGCCATCCAGTATTCCGACTCGGTGGAAGAAGCCCTCGACGTGATTCGCGCCAACGACCGCACCATGGGGCTCAACTACATGTTCACCGACGGCTTCACGAAGGAAGCCGAGGTGATCGAGGTGTCGGGCGGCAAGACCGCGCTGCGCACCGGCGACATGGGCGATTACGTCATCGCGACCAATCACTACGTCGCGCCCGAGATGATCGCCGAACAAAAAGGTTACGAGCCCGAGCACACCACGCAGTGCCGCTACCACCGGCTGAACCAGCTCTTCGAGGAGCACTACGGCAAGATCGACCTTGCCCTCGCGGGCCAAATCGCGCGCGACCACTGGGACCCGTCGATCAACGCCATCCGCCCGTGGCGCACCACCGTCTGCCGCCACGACGATCTGGAATACACGCCGGGGACGATCATGGCCGACTTCGTCTCGACGACGACGCCCTCGGTCATCATGAAACCGATCGACGGCGAGTATTGCACCACGGTGTCCCGCCACGCCTGCGAAATGCCGTACCTGTGCCTGCGGCCCTTCAATTAGCGAATGTCACGAATGGCGCTAAGATAAGGCCGTTTCCGCGACCGCGCGGCGTCCGTGCCGCCCCGATGCCCGCGACGTTGCGACGCCAACGACGTCGCGATGTCCGCGACGTCGCGATGTCCGTGCCGCAAATGAAGTCCCGAGTGCATCCGAGGGACGAAGTGCGCGGGCTCATGAGGAGTGCCCATGCATCGCCGCGAATTCGAGATCGTCGCCACCGGCGAAGAGCTTCTGCTCGGCATGACCGCCGACAGCAATTCCACGTTCATCGCCCAGCGCGCCGCGTCGGTCGGCTGGTCGCTCGCGCGCATCACCGTCGTTGGAGACACGCAGGACCGCATCGCCGACGCCCTGCGCGAGGCGCTGGCGCGGCGTAAAATCGTCGTCGTCACCGGCGGCCTCGGTCCCACCGAGGACGACCGCACCCGTTACGCCGCCGCCCAGGTTTTCGAGCGCCCCATCGTCACCAGCAACCCGTCGCTCGAACGGTTGCGCGAATTCTGGACGCGGCGCGGACGGCCCATGCCGGAATCGAACGTGCGTCAGGCGCAGTTCCCCGAGGGCGCGCAGGTGTGGCCGAACCCCGTCGGCACCGCGGACGGATTCCGCTGTTCCGATCCCGACCGCGGCGAGGCGGTCTTCGTGCCCGGCGTCCCGCGCGAGGCCAAGGAACTGTGCGAGCGATACATCCTGCCCTGGCTCGCGGGCATGGCCGACGGCACGCACGTCGCCCAGCATCAAGTGCGTCTGTTTGGTCTCGCCGAATCCGAGATCGCCGAGACGCTGGGCGACTGGCCGCGGCCCGATTCGGGCGTGATGCTGATCTACGGTCCCGAATTTCCCGAGATCAAACTCACGCTCGCCGCGTCGGCAGAATCCGCCGATGTCGCGCAGGCCCGCGTCGCCGAGGCGCGCGATCAGCTTCGCGCCAAACTCGGTCCACACATCTTCAGCGAGGACGGCCGCGACCTGCCCGCCACCGTCGCGCACTGGCTCACGCAGTCTCGACGCACGCTCGCGCTCGCCGAAAGCTGCACGGGCGGCCTGATCGCGAAACTCCTCACCGACGTCCCCGGCTCGTCGGCGTTTTTGCGCGAAGGGTGCGTGACGTATTCGAACGAGGCGAAGATCGCGCGGCTCGGCGTGCGGCCTGAAACCATCGCGACGCACGGCGCGGTCTCGGCCCAATGCGCGATGGAGATGGCCGAGGGCGCGCTGCGCACATCGGGCGCGGACCTCGCGCTGGCCGTCACCGGTATCGCGGGCCCCGACGGCGGCACGGCGGACAAACCCGTGGGCACGGTCCACGTCGCGCTCGCCGAAACGGGCCGCGACACGCAGCACGCGCACCAGGTCTTCCGCGCGGGACGCGATTGGGTCCGTCGCCTGACGGCCCACTACGCGCTGAACATGCTCCGGCGAAGGGTTGTGGAGTTGCTCTGACAGGGCGCCGAAAAAGAGACGGAATCGGCGGAGCATATTCAACGAAACTGTATCCGCACGAGACGAGCCAATTTCTGCTGCAGGGAAAGATTGCCCATCACGACAAGGTCGTCTCGGGCGAGCGTCGGCGAGGGGCGTGGTGGGGGGACTCCCCCCGTCTTGTAACGCGCGCGGCGCGTGCCGATAATGCGGCGTCGCCGATGAAGAGTGCGCCGGAGGAAACGCGTGGCCTGGTACAAACCGCTGCTGCTGCATCCGATCCTGAACCGATTCAACCTGCTGTTCGTGGGCGCGTGGGCGGTGTCGTGCTGGACCACCGACAGCCCGCTGCCGTTCTGGGTCGGATTCGGCCTCGAGTCGGCCTACATCGCGACGCGCCTTGCCCTCGAATACTCGGGCCGTCCGCTCTTTCAGCTTCGCTTTCTGAAGAAGGACGCCCGCGAGCGCTATTTCCGCCTGATCGACCGAGTCCAGCAGATCCGCCGCGACTTCAACAACGTCGGCACGCTCCAAACCCTGTTGCAGGGCCAGCTCGCGCAGGTCGACCGCATGCTCGCCGTGTTTCTGGAGCTGCTCATCCTGCGCAGCCGCATCGACGCGTATATCAAGGACATCCGCGAGAACTACGACCAGAAGATCGCCGAGATCAAATCGAAACTGCCGGCCGCCGAGGGCGAGATCCGCGGTATCCTCGAACAGAACCTGTCGATCTACGAGCAGCGACGAGCCAAGTATTTCGAGGTGATGGACAAACGCGCGGTGATCGAAGGACGCCTCGACACGATCGAAAACACCCTGAACCTGCTGGGCGATTACGCGATGGGCATGGCGAGCCCCGCCGCCGCGCAGGATCAACTCGACCTGCTCGTCACGAACATCCAGGACGCCGAAAAGTTCGTCACCGACGTCAAGGCCGCGGTGCCCATGTCCGGCTCGCTGCGCATGCGCGTGCGGGCCTGACGGCGCGGGGCGGGCCTTGGCCGACCTCGTCACGCGGGCGTTCAAGGCGTCCGGCGTGGTCCCCGGCCTTCAGCACCTGCTCCTGTGGCTCTTCAACACGCACTTCATCGTCGGCTGCACGGGCGTGATCCTCGATGACGCCGGGCGCGCGCTGCTGTTCCACCACACCTATCGCACGAAGACCGCGTGGGGTACGCCCGGCGGATGGATGCGCCGGGGCGAGTCGCCGCGCGCGGCGCTGGCCCGCGAGGTGCGCGAGGAATCGGGTTTCGAGATCGAGGTCTTCGGGCCGCTCGCGGTCGAGACCGATCCCGGCTCGGTGCGCATGGAGATCATTTACGCGGCGGGTTACCGGGGCGGCGCGTTTCGCGCGTCGGGCGAAATCGACGAGGCGCGCTGGTTCGCGCCGGGCGACGCGCTGCCCGCGCAAATGAAGCCGCTGCAGCGACGCGCGATCGAGGCCGCGTTCGCGATGCGCTCCGACAACCGCTGGCCGGGGGTTCGCGATGTCTGACCGGCATGCGCCGCCGGATCTGCGCGCGCCGCTCGGTTCGATGGCGCCGCCCGACCCGCCCGAGCCGCGCAAGACCTGGCGCGGCACGTTGGTCATCGCCGTCGTCGTCGCGGCGTTCGGCGTTGTCATGACGTTCGTACTCTTCCGCTGGTACGAGTTGCAGACGTTCTCCGAAGACCTGCGTTTCGAGGGCTATCACCGATTTACCGGCACGATGCTGCCGCCGCTGCCGGTGTCGGGGTCCGATCTGCTCAAGCCCCGCGTGCGAACCGAGGACGGCGAGGAGCTGGTGTTGCCCGCGGTGCCCGACCTGCCCGAGAACCTCGGACCGTCGCTTGCGTCATGGCCCGAAACGGCGTGCGTGAGCGGCCACGCGCGCCATCACAAGGGGTTTTTGTCGGAACTGCTGGTCACGATCGACGGGACGGATTATTTTTACGAGGGCGACGCCGGCTGGATCGTTCGCCCGGCCGCCGGTCGGTAACGTCGCCCAAATTCGTTCGTGCGGCCGTGACGATCGTCATGGCCGACGCGCCAGGCGCATGACACACATCGAACAATTCGATCCAGGGGGGGTACGCGATGACGACGCACGCGAGGACGCTTTGGGGCTTGGGAATTCTCGCATCGGTGATCGTGCTGATCGCGCTTTCGGCGGGCTCGGCCCACGCGACCGTGGTGTCGAAGCCGCTCGAATACAAGATCGGGAGCGATGCCTTCGAGGGGACGATCGCCTTCGATGACAAGGCGACGACGCCGCGCCCGGGCGTGCTGGTCGTTCACCAGTGGATGGGGCCGACCGCGCACGAGTTCACCGTGGCGAATCATCTCGCGGCGCTGGGCTATGTCGCGTTCGTCGCCGACATCTACGGCAAGGGCGTTCGGCCCAAGAATCCCGACGAGGCCGGCGCGCAGGCGGGCAAGTTCAAGAACGATCGGGGACTGTTCCGGGCGCGCGCGGCGGGAGCGCTGGAGGCTCTCAAGTCGCAGCCGCAGGTTGATCCCGCCAAGGTCGCGGTGATCGGCTACTGCTTCGGCGGCATGGGCGCGCTCGAACTCGCGCGTTCCGGGGCGCCGCTGCTGGGCGTGGTGAGCTTCCACGGCACGCTGAACAATCCCACGCCCGCCGATGCGAGAAACATCCAGGGCAAGGTGCTGGTGCTGCACGGCGAGGCCGATCCCTTCGTGAAGGCCGACGAGGTCGCCGCGTTCAAAAAGGAAATGGACGACGCGGGCGTGACGTACACGTTTATCGGATATCCCGGCGCGGTTCACGCGTTCACGCAGAAATCCGCGGGATTCGATCCATCCAAGGGCGCGGCGTATAACGCCTCCGCCGACGTGAAATCGTGGCAGGCGATGAAGGACTTTCTGGCGGAGATTTTCGCGTGAACCCAAGGTAGCGGACGCGCCGACCGTCGGTAATCCAAAGACGACGCGCCGGATCCGTCGATCCGGCGCGTCGAGAAATCGGCGATTTTCAGGCGATCACGCTTTCCAGAGAATCCACACCCCTTCCTGAACCGGATACGCCGCGCCGCTGTTGTTGTAGGCGTACTCCGACAGCTTCTTGGCCGTGCGCGCGTTGCCGAAGGTCGTGTTGAAATTCGATTCCTGCGGCGGATCGCAGTACTGCCATAGGGCGAGATACGTGGCGCGGGAGACGACGAAGACGAGCGTGTCCTTGGTGCCCGTTCCGACGCCGCCGTTCTGGACGGAGCCCCAGTTGCCGCCCGACTTGACGAAGTGGAAGATGTCGCCGTCCGCGGCGTCGTCCGCCATGACCCAGAAACAGACCTTGGTGAGGCCCGACAGCGAAGGCGTTCCGCTGTGCGACGCCAGGTCTCCCAGATTTCCCGCGATTCGATTGCGCAGAGTCGTCAGAGCCATGTTCCCCTCCAGATTTTCCGTTGTTGCGCGACAAGGATACCCGCAGGGCTCTTCCCCAACCCATGAACCATGCGGATACACACCTTTACGACAAATTTTCGCGAATTGCAACAAAAATTTATCACCCGGAAAATTGCAAAAACTATTTACAACTTCACCAAATACAAAAATGCGGAAGTTTGACAAAATGAGAAAAATCAGCTAGTTACGCGGACGCTGTCGACGGCTTAACTAACCGTCCACAACTCTCCCGAGCGCAGGAGCGTATCGATATCGCCGCGCCCGACCTTGGCCGTCGTCTTTTCGAGCTGGTCTCGGTTGAGCGCGTCATAGGTGGGCAACTGCACCGAGCGCAGGATTCCCACGGGTGTGGGGAATACCGGCGGCAGGATTTGCGACAGCAGGAACGAATACACCGGATCGTTGCTGTAGGCGTCGTGAACGAGCAGATCGGCTTCGGTCACGCCGTTTTCGCCGATGGTCACGACTTCGGGCGTGAGGCCGCGCAGACGAATGCCCTTGTCGCGGCTCTTGCCGAACACCATGGGCTTGCCGTGCTCGAGGAACAGCACCGTGTCGTGCTTGGATTTGCGGTCGGTCATGTTCTCGAACGCGCCATCGTTGAAGACCACGCAGGTCTGATAGATCTCGACAAACGCGGCGCCCTTGTGCGCGGCGGCGGCCTTGACCATCTCGGTCAGGTGCGTCACCTCGACGTCGATCGCCCGCGCGACGAACGTCGCGCCCGCACCGAGCGCCACCGAGACGGGGTTGAAGGGGTTGTCGAGGCTGCCGTACGGCGTGGAGCGCGTCTTCTTGCCCTGTTCGCTGGTGGGCGAATACTGTCCCTTGGTCAGGCCGTAGATGCGGTTGTTGAACATCAGGATCTTCACGTCGACGTTGCGGCGCAGCACGTGGATGAAGTGATTGCCGCCGATGGACATCGAGTCGCCGTCGCCGGTGACGATCCACACCGACAGCTCGGGTCGCATCATCTTGAGACCGGTGGCGAAGGCCGGCGCGCGGCCGTGAATGCCGTGGAATCCATACGTGTTCATGTAATACGGGAATCGTCCCGAGCAGCCGATGCCGGAGAAGAAGACCACGTTGTGCGGCGGAATGCCGAGCTCGGGCATCGTCTTCTGCACGGCGGTCAAAATGGCGTAGTCCCCGCAGCCGGGGCACCAGCGCACCTCCTGATCGGAGGTGAAATCCTTTTTCGTCAGTTTTTGTTCGGCGACCATGTCGATCAGTTCTCCACCAGCAGCGCGCGCGCGGCGTCGGCGATCTCGTCGACGCGAAGCGGACGCCCCTGAATCTTATTGAGGCCCGTCGCCTCCAGGCCATACGTGGCGCGCAACAAAAAGCGCAGATGCCCGGTGTTGAGTTCGGGGATCAACACGCGGCGAAAACCAGCGAGCAGCGCGCCGAGATCCTTCTGAAACGGCGCAAGCGAAATCAAGTGCGTGCCCGAGACACGCAGCCCTTCTTCGCGCAGCGTCGCCACGGCTTTCGAGATCGCGCCCGTGGTCGAGCCCCATCCGAGAATCAGCAGATCGCCCTCGCGCTCGCCGTCCACCACCAGCGGCGGCAGCGCGTCGGCGATGCGCGCGATTTTTTCGGCGCGCGTATGCACCATGATTTCGTGATTGGCGGGATCGTAGCTGACGTTGCCCGTCACGGCGTCCTTTTCGAGACCGCCGACGCGGTGCATGAGTTCGGGCGTTCCGGGCTTGACCCAGGGCCGCGCCAGCGTTTCGGGATCGCGCCGATACGCGCCGAAGCCCTCGGGATCGGTGCGGAACTCCACCTCGATCGGCGGCAGGTCGGCTGCGGCGGGTACGCGCCACGGTTCGGAGCTGTTGGCGAGAAACGCGTCGGAGAGGATCACCATCGGGGTCATGTAGCGGACGGCGAGCCGCGCCGCGAGGATGGCGATGTCGAAGCATTCCGACGGCGTGCCCGGCGCGAGCACCGGCATGGGGCATTCGCCGTGGCGTCCGAAGAGCACCATGAGCAGGTCGGCCTGCTCGGGCTTGGTCGGCAAACCGGTCGATGGCCCGGCGCGCATGACGTCGATGACGATGAGCGGCAGCTCCATCGAAACGGCCATGCCCATCGCCTCGGACTTGAGCGCGAGCCCCGGGCCGCTGGTGGCGGTGACGCCCAGACTCCCGCCGTACGATGCGCCGATGGCCGAGCAGATGCCCGCGATCTCGTCCTCGGCCTGAAAGGTCACCACGCCGTAATTCTTGTATCGCGACAGGTCGTGCAAAATGTCGGACGCGGGGGTGATGGGGTAGCTGCCGTAGAAGATCGACAGACCCGAAAGCTGCGACGCGGTCACGAGCCCGAGCGCCGTCGCCGTGTTGCCGGTGACATTGCGGTACGTGCCCGATGCGATAGTCGCGGGGGCGACGCGGTAGGTCGCGGCGAACGCCTCGGTCGTCTCGCCGTAGTGGTAGCCCGCGTGCAGCGCCGTGACGTTGGCCTCGGCGATCTCGGGCTTCTTGCCGAATTTTTCGCCGATCCACGCAACCGTGGCGTCGAGCGGCCGGTTGTAGAGCCAGTAGAGCAGGCCGAGCGCGTAGAAGTTCTTGCAGCGGTCCTTCTCGCGGTTCGACAGTTCCGTTTCGAAGAGTGCCTGGCGCGTCAGTCGCGTCACGTCCACACGAAAAAGCTGAAAGCCCTCCAGCGCGCCGTCTTCGAGCGGATTGCCCGCGAAGCCCGCCTTACGCAGGTTTCCGTCGCTGAACTCGTCGCTGTTGGCGATGATGATCGCCCCCGGCGGCAAGTCTTTCATATTCACCTTCAGCGCGGCGGGGTTCATGCACACGAGCACGTCGGGCCGGTCGCCCGGCGTGTGAACCGGCTGCGAACTGAACTGAAGCTGAAAGCCGGACACGCCGGCCAGCGTGCCCTGCGGCGCGCGGATCTCGGCCGGGAAGTCCGGCAGCGTGGACAAGTCGTTGCCCACCATGAAGCTCGTTGTGGTGAACTGCGTGCCCGTGACCTGCATGCCGTCGCCGGAATCCCCGGCGAAGCGGATCACGACCGATTCCACATCGTGCACCGGACGCTCCGGCGCACCCGTCGTTACGTTGGTCTCAACCATGTTGTGAAAAAAATCCCGTGTGCGAATGGATTCCCGCGCGTGCTCCGGCCCCTTTGCCGTCCCGATCCCCAAAGGTCCGTGCGGCGCGGTGCGTTGCCGAGATGTCGGGTTCTGACGCGTTCATGCCCTGCCCGGCGCCCGGCCAATCGGCCGAAACTCCGCCGGTTTTTCGCCCTCTCGCGGCCAGTTCCTACGCCCTTGACCCGGGGCTGTCAATTGCGTGGATCATGGAATGGCGGTTCGGCGCCGTCGCGCGAACGACAACGGCAAATTCCGCGAGCGTCCTTACGACCCGGCCCCAGGCGCGGCATATCGGCCTGACTACGTACGCAATACCCGGTCGAACTCGTCGCACGCGCGCGTCAGGGACGATGGCGGCGGCGACGGGAATTTTTCGGACTGGCAGTGACGGACGAGCGTGCGAGCGGCCTCCGCGCATTTGCGTTCGCGGCCTTTGTGTTCCTTCGGGTACGGGGTCGATTCGTCTACGGGAGAGCCTTCCAGAAATCGGATCCACGTCTCGATGTTTCGCTTCGGCAGAAATAACGCGACAATGTTTTCCACCTCGCGGAATTCACTCGCGATCGGGGACTTCGGTCCGACGAGCTCGCGATGCAAGACGTCCAATTCCTCGTTGTCGGCGTCGACGAGCACAACCAATCGCAAGCTGGGCCGTCGGTTTCTCATCGCTCTGAGAGTGCGAACCTCCTGCTCGAATCGACGAAAGACAGCGGGCCGATCTCCGATCTTTTCGATTCGAAACCGTCTCTCGAAGCCTCGCATTTTCAGGAACCGTGACGCGAACGCTCCGTGCTGTTTGTCCTCACACAGGACGATCAGTTGCAAGCCCGGCATCAGTCCGTCCAACCGCGAATGACGTAATCAGCGAGCGAAACGCCGCCCTCCGGGATCGTTGGCGCTTCGTCCGTGATGCGCGTCGGTCCCACACCGTCCCGTCGCATCCAGATCCCGTCGTCGCGCCCCAAATAGTTGATGAGCTCGGGATGGTGCGATGCAATAATACCCTGCGCTTCGAAATCCGTGACGATATCGCGAAACTCCAGTAGCCAGGGCTGAATCTCTCGAAGCCCGAGAAAATTCTCCGGCTCGTCAAGCACCAGCACGCGGTTATCACTCCGGATCGCCGCGAGGAGCGCGTAGAGCAGCAGTCGTACACGCTCGCCGTCCGAAAGCGCATCGAATCTCGTATCCACGGCGCGACCGTCGGGTGTTCGACGCACGATGCGGAACGTCCTTGTCTCTTCGGAGAACTGGCTGTAACGCCATTCGTGGAATCCCGGCCATATCTCCTGGAGCGATTTTTGGAGTTCGAAGGTGTCCGACGGATGCTCCAGCGTGAAATGTCTGAACCATGACGCAAAATTTGAACCGTCTCTTTCGAGAATTGCTTCCTCAGTTTCGGAAAACGACGTCATGTTCGGCGGTACCGGCCGCACGACGAGCGTCGAGGACAGGAATTTTCGGAACTTGACGAGCTTGCTGTTGGAACCGGTCTCCAGCAGCGAAGACAGCGCGGAAGAACCCCAGTCGAAAGAGTAGCTTGGTCCCTTTGAGTAGTCGTCGCGGTAAAGCTGGACCTGCCCCTGCCGAAATTCGAAGAGCGGACGTTCGCCCAGTGTCACCCGTTCGACGATGATGCGGCTTCGCCGCCGCCCTGAATCGTGTTCGATTTCGACCCGATAGGAAAATGCCTCGTCTTCGAGGTCAGCAGCCAATTCGAATGCCTGAACGGCTCGCTGGTCCCAATGGCACAGGTCGGCAGCCGGGAACAGTTCCACCGCCTTGGCACGGCCAGACGCCAGATCCCTCAATCTGTACAAAATGTCGATCACCGAGCTCTTCCCTGTTCCGTTCTCGCCAACCAACAGAGACAGGTCGCCGAAACGAATTTCGAGATTCGTCAGGCAGCGAAAATTGTCGACATACAGCGACGAAAACATCGTGTGCCTCCGAAACCAACTCCAACGCGCAGATCAACCTATCATGAAGACGGCCGTCCTTACGACCCGGCCCCCGGCGCCGGCTCGATCTCGTCGCTCGGCTCGATCAGTCCGAGTTTTTCGCGCAGTTCCCGCAGCTTCATGCCGGTGAGCTTCGGCTCGCGCCCGGCGATCATTTCGCGGATCGCCGCGATCTCGTCGGACGAGAACCGCCGCCCGCGGAGGGTGTGGCGCTCGAACGACTCGTACGCGAACGGCGCGACGACCTGGACGATCCCCGCGATGCACTCGGCGAAGAGCCGGATTTCGAGCTGCGCGTGCCGGTCCATGCGCAGTTGCAGGAAATGAAACAGGTTGTGCAGATCCATTTCCCAGTAGAACTCGGTGTAGAGCGACAGCGGCAGGTTGATGCGGGTCAGCTCGCGCGTGATGCCGCTTTCGATCGCGGCCTCGTAGTGCGCATACACCTCGCGGTTCATGCGCGCCAGATCGTCGCGGAAGCGGGCGCGTACCTCCGCGGGCACCTCGCGGTCCTCGTCGCGGCCCTGCTTGTTCGACGCGCTCTGAAAATGCACGTGTTCATCCAGCGGCACGTAAAACTCGTCGCGCATGATGGAGTAGCGGCCCGAGATCTCGTTCATCCGCGCGGTGCGGTGACGCACCCACTGGCGCGCGACGAAGATGGGCATCTTGAGGTGAAACGTCAGCACCACCTGCTCGAAGGGCGAGGTGTGCTGATGGCGCATCAGGTAGTCGATGAGGCCCTTGTCCTCACGCACGGTCTTGGTCCCCGCGCCGTAGGACACGCGGGCCGACTGCACGATGCGCGCGTCGCCGCCCATGTAGTCCACGAGACGCACGAAGCCCTTGTCCAGCACGGGAAATTCGCGGTCGAGCAGGGCGTCGGCCTCGGGGGTCGAATGGTGCGCCATGGGGAACTCCGGGGAGGGAAATCGACCGGACCTTAGCGACCTTGCGCCGCGCCCGTCAAGGCGGGGTCGGACGCCCGACGCTCCATGCCTGCCGCGTTCACCCCGCCGTTTTCTTCGGAAACACGAGCGACGCGACAACCGATCCCGCGATCAGCAGTGCCACGACGGCGAGCGAGAGCCCGATGGGGATCTTGTAGACGCCCATGATGAGCATCTTCGTGCCGACGAACGCGAGCACGAGCGCGAGGCCGGCTTTGAGATAGTGGAACTTGTCGATGATCCCGGCGAGCAGGAAATACAGCGAACGCAGTCCCAGAATCGCGAAGATATTGGACGTGTATACGATGAAGGGGTCGCGCGTGACGGCGAAGATGGCGGGGATCGAATCGACCGCGAAGATCAGGTCGGTGAATTCGATGGTGACGAGCACGATGAACAGCGGCGTCCCCATGCGCCGGCCCGCTTCGCGCACGAAGAACCGTTCGCCGCGGTAGTCGTTCGTGATCGGCAGCACTCTGCGCACGAGCTTCACAAGCGGGTTGTTCTCGGGGTGAACGCCGTGCTCCTTCTGCAGGAGCATCTTGATGCCGGTCACCACCAGGAAAGCGCCGAAGACGTAGATGATCCAGTGAAAGCGCTCCAGGAGTGCCGCGCCGGTGATGATGAAAATCGTGCGCATGACCAGCGCGCCGAGCACGCCCCAGAACAGCACCCGGTGATGATAGAGCGGCGGCACCGCGAAAAAGGTGAAGACAAGGACAAAGACGAAGATGTTGTCGACGGACAGCGACTTCTCGATCAGATAGCCGGTCAGGAACTCGAGTCCCTTGGTCGCGCCGTGGGCGAAATAAATCCACGCGTTGAAGGCGAGCGACAGGGCGATCCACACCACGCTCCACCCCAGCGCCTCGCGCGTGGTCACCACGTGCGACTTGCGGTGAAACACCCCCAGATCGAGGGCGAGCATCGCCAGGATGAATCCCGTGAACACGGCCCACATGAGCGGGCTGCCGATCGAACCTTCCATCGAACCTCCCCACGTTACGCGCACGCACTTTTACCCGAAGTCTTCCGGTGCGGGAAAGGTGACGCACCGCATGTCCGAACGTCGCGTCCGCTCTCCTCCAAAAAAAGGGGTGATCTTTCGATCACCCGTAGGAGGGAGAATGTTGCGTGGGCTTGCGTTGCGGTCGAAGGCGAAGCATGGAGCCGGCCTTCTCTCGCGCTGACCGCCGGGTGTGGCGGCGATCTACAGGTACTGACAACGCGTTCGCGTTCAGGTTCCTGATCTCGGTCATAGAGGGAATCGCTTACGGCGTGTCGCGGCGAATCGGACAACGTTGAAGAGGTCAAAGAAACCGACGAGGGAACGGGGCCGGGCCGGATCACGTGGGGGAGGAGGCGGTGTCTCCCTCGGTCGGTTTGGAAGGTCGGACCCGTGCGGGTCCTTTGTTGTCGTCAGGGTGATTCGGCCCTTTCGAGGGCCCCGGACACCTTCTTGTGGATAAATCGTTCGACAGCCCGGCGCGGGGGATGTTCCAGGGGCGCGGAACAGAGGAACTGCGTTCTGTCAGTTGGCTCGCCGCCTTTTGAACCTCCGCCGCGCCGGTGTATGGTGTCGCGAATCATCCCGGCGAGTGCGGTGGCGACCCGAACCGATCCCGACAAACGCTCATTGCGGCATCCCGCGCGGCGACCGATCCGCGTCGCGGTGCTCGTCGTCCTCGCCTTCGTCGCGACGGACATCGCCCTGCGCGCCGATCTCGCCCGCCGGTTCGCATCGGGCGCGTTCCGCCTGCCGCGCGACACCAACCTCTTTCTGCGCGAGTACATCGCCTACCTCGGCGAGCACCCCACGCAACGCGTTTACGTCATCGGCGATTCGGTCATTCAGGGGGTGCGTCTCGCGCCCGGCGAGACCGTGCCCGCCCGCATCGGCGCGCGGCTCCCCGCCCCATGGAGCGCGGCGAACCTCGGTCTGACCGCGTCGAAGATCCCCGACTTTTTCTACATGACGGGCCTGCTGCGCGCGCAGCCCGGCGACGTGGCCGTGTACAATATCAATCCAAAGAATTTCAGCGCATACGACATCGCGCGGCCGCTGCGTTTCTACGATCTCTACGACGCATCGCTCGACCGCGTCGCGGGGTTCGATGCCGCCGACGCGCTCGCCATCCCGCCCGACCGGCGCGGTCCTAAGACGCGTGGCGACGCCGTCTCGCGCACCGCAAACTACGCGTGGTTCTTCTTTCGCAATCGTGACTGGATCAGCGCCGAGCTGCTCGGCACGCACCCGCGCAAGCTGATCGACAGCTACCACCGCGTCTTTGTGTATTCAGGCGTGCGCGGCTCGATCGACCGATTGCTTCGCCGCGCGGGTCGTACCGACTGGCGCGAGAAGCGCTGGGACCCCTGGGCGATCGACGTGCTGAAAAAATACTACGACGTGCCGCCGCTCGATGACGCGAACCCCGTCTTTCGCTTCATCGCGCCGTGCGCACGCATCGCTCGCGAACGCGGCATGACGCCCGTCTTTTTCATGACGCCGATGAACCGCGCCTTCGCCGATGAACACGCGCTGGTCGATTGGGCGCGCCACGCGGACAACCTCGCACGCATCCGCGCGGCGACCGAAGCAAACGGCGGCGTCTTCGTCGACACCACGGATACCGTCGCGCCGGGCGGCTTCGCCGACAACGACCACCTCAACACGGCCGGGGCGGACCAACTCGCCGCCGCGCTGGCGGGCACGATCCTTCCGCGATTGGGCGATGACGGAGCCGCACCGTGATTCTCGCGACGTGGACCGACGCGCTGATCCTGCTCGCGCTTATCGCGCTGGCACGCCTCGCGCCGCGAAACCTGCGTCACGGCCTTGTCGCGTGCGCGTCCGTCGCGCTGCTGGCGCGCATCTCGCCCGGGGGCGCGGCCATCAGCTTGGCCGTGGGCGCGTTCGCGCTTGTGGCCCGGCATCGCATCGAGCGAGGGAGCGCCGGGGCATTCGTGCCCGCCGCGTGCGCCGTCATCGCCGTGCTGGTCGTGTTTCAAACGTGGGAGGCGATCGACCCAGCCGGGGCGCTACGTCCGCTGGGGCTGTCGTACCTGTGCTTTCACGCGCTTTCTTCATTGATCGAAACGCGGCGCGGCCGGGTTGCCGGCGCGACGACAGGCGAGGCTGCGGCGCATTTGTTTTTGTTCGCCACCGCGCCCGCGGGGCCGATCAAGAACTTCGATCGCTTTCGCGCGAATCTCGCCGAACGGCGCGAATGGATCGACGACCTCGCCTTCGGCGCGCGGCGGATTCTGGTCGGCATCGCCAAGACGCGCATTCTCGCCGCGTCGCTCAAACCCATGACGGCGGCGCTCGCGCATCCCGCCGACGCCGCGTGGCTCGACCTCGTCCTCGCCGTGTGGGCATACACGTTCTGGATCTATTTCGATTTCTCGGGCTACACCGACGCGGCGATCGGCATGGCGCGGCTCGCCGGTTACCGCGTCGAGGAAAACTTCGATCGCCCCTACCTGAAGGCGAACATCCGCGACTTCTGGCGCGCGTGGCACATGTCGCTCACCGCGTTCCTGCGCGACGCGGTGTACATTCCGCTCGGCGGCAACCGCGCCGGGCGCGGGCGGGAGATCGCGAACACCGCCATCGTTTTCGCCGCCATCGGCGCGTGGCACGGCTTTGCGGCGCACTACCTGATCTGGGGCCTGTGGCACGCGGTGGGGTTGATCGTTTACCGTGCGTGGCGACGCCGATATCCCGCGGGTGCGCCGTCGATCTGGAAAACAGTCGCCGCTTGGGCGCTGACGCTCCACTTCGTCGCGGCGGGCTGGGTGTTTTTCGCCTGCGACACACGCACGGCGCTGGCCGTTTTCGCGCGGCTTTTCACGGGGGCGATTCCATGAGCGTCCTTCGCGAGTTTCTGATCGACCTCGCCCACGCGGCGTTCTGGTACGCGCTGATCGCCCTCATCGTGCTCTTCACGACCACCGAGAGTCTGTCGTTCCTTTATGTGACGTTCTGAACCCTACGCGATTCCGAGCGATTCACGGCGTTTGTGACAAATCCGAACAAACCGTGTAGTATGTGGACATTCAGGGCGAAAACATCTCCCAACCGTTTTCGCCGCGTTTTTTTGGGCTTTCCGGGGTCGTTCGACATGCGCAACTTCGTCTGGTGGATTCTCGCATTCGCGCTCGCGGCGTCCGCATTCGGCGCAACGTCGTGCGCCGTTGTGCAGCCGTTCGAGCGCGAGGTGCTCGCGGACCCGATCATGCAGTTCGACTACGACGACCTGGACGCGGCCTACCTCGCCAAGTTGTGCGAGACGCGCGAAGGATCGGCCGGCGGCCAAGGCGGAGCGTCCGGCGGCTGCGGCTGCAAGTGACGGGACGAACAACATGTCTCGAAATCTTGCACGATCACTCTCGCTGATCCTGACCGTCCTGATCGCTTCGGTTTCGTCCGCCGACTCGCTCAAGACGCAGGTGAACGGCTTCGCCGACGACGCGGCGAATTACATCGTCACCGGCGCGATGAAGTACGAGAACGAATTCCACGATCATTACCTGCTCGGCGTGAAGGCGGTGGTGGACGGCATTTCGTCGGCCACGCCGCAAAACCGCTATCACGACAAAACCGTGACGGGCCTTTCCGGCGCGTCGCGCGAGGAACGCCGCAACAAGCTCGGCGGCTTCGTCGGCGGTTACAACTCGGGCACGAAAACCGGGCTCTTCGAGGACACGCCGGACATCAGCGACAAACGACGCGTCGAGCTGTCGGCGTTCGGTTCGGCCGAGATCGACGAGACCACACTCGGCGGCGGCTACATGTATTCGAGCGAAAAGAACTACCTCTCGAACACCGTGTACGGCACGCTCGCGCAAAACTTCGCCATGCGCAACACGACGCTGGCGGCCACGTACTTCCACAACTTCGACACGGTCGAATCGGGCGACGAGGCGATCGGGCGGGCCGAGGATTTTCCCAAGCCCAAGGACGTGGACGGCGTGAACATCGGCCTCACGCAGACGCTGTCGCGACGCGCGATCGCGCAGATCGTGGGCAGCGCGATTTTCCAGCGCGGCGCGCTGGGCGACCCCGAGCGCGACATGGATGTGGAGTACGACGGCGACGAGTGGCGGCTCGATATCGAGCGCCTGCCGCACCGCCGCGCGCGCTACGCGGCGTCGGCGCGCGTGATCCACGCGCTGTGGGCGGGCTCGGCGCTCGAGGGCGGGTATCGTTACTATACGGACGACTGGGCGATCGATTCCCACACGTTCACAGGCGAATGGCGGCAGTATCTCGCGCCGTGGGCGCTGCTCAAACTCCACGCGCGGTGGTACACGCAGTCGGAATCGGACTACACGATGATGACGGCGCGCAACGGCGTCGACGAGTTCTATACCTCCGCGCCTGCGATGCAGAAATTTTCGTCGACGCTCATCGGCGCGCGCATTGCGCTGATCGATCACGGCAACGCAATCAAGGGAACGCACGTGACGGGCGGCGTCGGCGCGGACGACTACACGCAGACCTCGCGCGAGGCGGTGGAGGACGGCTACCACGCGGTCATCGGCCGCGCGTATCTCGCCTTCGCGTGGTGATTCCACCTGGCCTTGGCGTGGTGATTCAGGGCTTGAGCAGGCCGCGGATGACGGCTTCCATCTTCTCGACGTCGCCGGCCTGATAGCCCCGGTTGACGTGGCGGATTACGCCCGCGCCGTCGATGACGAAGCTCGACGGCATCGCATCGACGCCGAACGCCTTCGGGACCGTCTTGCCCGGGTCGAACGCGACGCGCAGGTGCGCGAGGCCGAGCTTCGTTTTCATCCGCTTTCCGTTTTCGGCCTTGTCGTCGATGCTGACCGCCAGCACCACCGCGCCCGTATCGGCGAGACGCGCCGCGAGCTTGTCCATCTCCGGCAGCTCCTGAAGGCACGGCGCGCACCAGCTCGCCCAGACGTTGACGAGCACCGGCTTGCCCGCGAAGTCGGCGAGCGTCACCGGCTTGCCGGCCTCATCGATCGCGCTGAACGCCGGGGCTTTGCCGCCGACCTCCGCCGCAAACACGACCTCGGTCGCGATGCCGGCCAGAATCCCCACAACACACAGCACGATTCCCAGACGCCGAATGGTCATGCACGAACTCCGTCGGAAAATTTCGATCACCAATAGGGCGCGCGCCGGGCGCGGATCACGGATCGAGGGCGTCGCTGGGCGCGACGTGCAGCGACTCGGGATTCATCGTCATGCACGAATCCGTCATCGAGAGCTGGCGCACGCGCCGCCACGGCAGGTAGCCGAGTTCCTCGAGGCATCGCCCGCCGAGCAGGTACGAGATGTACGTGTTTTGCGCGACGTCGGTCGTAATGAGCGCGGTGCCCGTGGCGGGCGCGCCGTAGCGCAGAAGCAGTCGCGAGGCGTTGCGCAGGTTCGTCGTCGTGTGCCGCGCGTGGGGATCGACGAGGATGGCGTTCTCGGGAATTCCGTGAACGTCCATCAGGTACTTTTTCATCTCGATCGCCTCGGAGTACGGCGTCATTTCGGGGTGGACGTGGCCGCCCGAGGTGACGATGAACGGCGCGACGCCCGCCTTGTAGCGCGCGGCGGCCAGATCGCAGCGGAACCCGCCGAGCGGCGACAGCGGCCGATCGAGCGTCGTCGGGCCATAACCGGGCACCACGATCGCGATGAACCGGTACGCCGCCCAGTCGATCTTCGACATGCGCGCGATGGCCGGCGCGTTGATGCCGTGATCCATCGGCTCGTAGCGTACGGCCTCGTCGCGATCCTGCGCGAACAGCGCCCCCAGTGCGGACCACGCGAGCGGCTCGTAGAACTTCGTCAGCTCGGGGTGCTCCTCGGACGCCTCGCGCATGAAGATCTCGAAGTCCACCGCCGTCATGTTCCCCGACGCCGCGAGCACGATGTTGCTCATCGTGCGAACGGTCTCGCGCCACGCCGTGACCAGCACGTGCGCGTCGTCGTCGTCCGCCAGCAGCTCGAATCGGCCCGAGGGACGCAGGTGATCGTTCACCGGATCGGCCATGCGGTCGTCGTCGGCGAACAGGTCATACAGGATCTTCGCGGCGGCGGTGACGTCGGCGTCGGTCCACAGTACCGAATCGACCAGACACGAGACGTTTGGGCCGCATGATTCCACCGCGTCGCGCCAACGCTGGTCGCGGGCCGCGGAGAGCGCCCGCGCCCGAGCGTCGTTCTTGATCGCCAGCGCCGTCGCCTTGTCCTTCATCAGCACGGTCAGCAGGTACCAGTTCTTGTCGAGCAGCGTCGAATCGCTGTGCAGCGACTCGTAGCCCAGATCGATGTCGCCGAAGTCGATCGGCGGCGAGTCGGCGCAGCGCGACGGATCGAGCGCGGGCAACGGCGGGGTCTCGTCGGGGATCGCCGGATCGTCCAGATCCTCGTCGTCGTTGTCGGAGATCAGTTCGTCGCCGTCCACGGGCGCGGGGGTCGCGTCGTCGTAGGACGCGGGAACGGCGGTGTCCGCCGCTTCGCCGCAGGCCCATACGCCCACCGCGAACGAAAGCAGAAGCGCCGCCAGCGTGAATTCGATCTTGTTCATGACAGTCCGCAATCCGTGCCGAGGCAGTCGCGGAATTCGGCGCAATCCGTGTGCCCATCCCAACAGCCCACCACGCACTCCACTTTGTCCTGCCCGCACGCGCCGAGCAGTTCGTTCTGCGTGATGACCTGCCCCTCGCCGTCCACGAACTGCGCCCCGCACGCGGACACCGAGGTGTTCAGCGCGTCGCGGCAGTGCGTCGTGTCGGAAGTGGGGTCCGGGGAGGGATTCGCCGTGGTGTCGTCAGACCCTGCGTTCGTCGAAGGGTCGTCGTCCGAAGACGGCGACGCCGATGAGCCCGGCTCCCGTGAGCCGGAATCGTCCTTCGCATTCGAGCAGCCGCCCGCCCCAACTGAGGCAAGAACGAGCATCAAGACCGCCATCGCTTTGGGCACGCCGCAACCTCTGTCAACTACCATCGTGCCGCGACATGCAAATCGTCCGCGCCGTCATCCCCGCAAATCGGGCACTCGGACACGGACCGGCGGGCGTTTATCACACCCCAAGGCGGATATCAATGGGAATCTTTATGCACCCCATGGGGCTGTGGATAAGTGGGGCGCGGCCAGGAACGTAATCCCTCGTCCCGTCTCGCTTCGCTCGCTACCCCTCTCCCGTCATGCCGGGAGAGGGGACTGGCCTTCGTCGCGCCGAATCGGCTTCGGTCGCGCAGCCGGAGGGAGTGACAGGGTCGCGGTCAGCTCCTTGCTCGTAGAGTCCTTCATGGCCTGACGGGAGGAAAATTCTCCTCGCGCAGAATCAAAGCAGGAAAATCTTGACAATCCGTGAAGCGATCGGTTACGAGTCTCCTTGTCTCCAAGGCCGGAACATGACGACGACCCACCCTGATCCTCCTACGCCGCGCGTCATGTTTCAGTATTCCGACGCGGAGTTGGTCTTCGGCCTCGTTGGGGCCGTCGGAACCGACCTCGAGCATTTCCAGGAAAAACTGGAGGCGAATCTCAGGGCATTCGAGTACCAGCCCAACTCCGTCAGGTTGAGCGGCATTCTTGGACAACTCGATCCGGAGATTCTGGACACAATCGGTGTCAGGCTGCACACGGAGCCGGAGTATCAGCGGCTGAAGACCTATATGGATGCCGGCTCGAAGCTTCGCGCCCAAACCCGCTACGGCGGAATTCTCGCGCTTCATGCGGTTGCCGAGATCAGCCGGAAACGAACGCAGGCATCGACCGAGTTCTTGCCACGGACGGCACACGTCCTCCGCTCCCTGAAACACGACGAAGAGGTGCGTGTTCTTCGCCGCATCTACGGTGCGGGTTTTTTTCTCGTCGGGGTGTTCGCCGTCCAGCCGGAGCGCCAACGGCTCCTCGAAATAAGAATGTCGCCCTTGGAAGCCGAGGAGCTGATTCGTCGGGATGAAGACGAGGGCAGCGAACTCGGGCAAAAGACCCGCGATACATTTGCACTCTCCGACGTGTTCGTTCGAGCCGACCAAGCCGAGTCGGAACTCGGACGTTTCTTGGAGCTAGTCTTTGGAAACACGACTCTTACTCCTACCCGCGATGAACATGGGATGTTCATGGCTTACGCTGCGTCTGTCCGTTCGGGGAGCCTCGCGCGGCAGGTCGGCGCAGCGATTATGACACAGCATGGCGAGATCATTGCGACCGGCGCGAACGACGCTCCCATGAAGGGTGGCGGGTTGTACTGGCCGGGGCTCGGTGATCAACGGGATGCCGTACGAGGGCGAGATTCGAATGACGAGCAGAAAGCACGAATTGTCGTCGAGGTGATGAAGGCACTGGGGATCGGAGCAGGGCCGACGGGCGCTGAAAGGTCGGACGAAGAAATTTGGGCGGATGGTCGTGAACGCCTGCGAAATACCCAGATCTTGGACATCACGGAATACGGTCGGGATGTTCACGCCGAGATGGATGCACTGCTGGCGTGTGCTCGGATCGGAGTGAGTCCGAGAGGTTGCACCCTCTATTGCACGACCTTTCCCTGCCACAATTGTGCCAAGCATCTCGTGGCGGCTGGCATCGAAAGAGTCGTCTACATCGAACCCTACCCGAAGAGTCGGGCACTGACGTTGCATTCCGACTCGATAACCGTCGACCCGCATTGCGCCGGGGAGAAGGTACTCTTCGAGCCTTTCGTCGGAGTCGGACCGCGCCGCTATTTCGATCTGTTTTCCGTGATGGGGATCAGCACCGGATTTTCGGTTAATAGAAAGAACAGGACCGACGGAACGCCTGTGAAATATTCCCGGCGAAACGGGAAGCCGAAAGTGCCGTTGCTTCCACAGTCATATTTCGAGCGCGAACGATCCGCCGCCCAGGATATTGTGGAGTTCACGAATTGGCTCGAAAGCACCGCGAGGAGGGTACGCGATGAAAGTCCGACGTGACGACACCGAAGATGCCCGTAAATATTGGGCATTTCTCGAGGAGAACGCCGCCGTAGTCAAACAATGGCCGGAGTGGAAGCGAGGTGCGCGGCCGGCATCGGAGAAACTGGAGGTTCGGTCGGCGGATTCAACCGGCGCTGCAATGGAGAATGGCGCGGAGCGAAAATCTAAATAATCAAGCTGGATAGCGACAATCGCGATCAGGCGTCGTTCTGCACTTACCTGCGCGCCCGGCGACGTCGCCACAGCGCTCGAAGCACCAGCCAGCCCGGGATCAGGATCACCAGCCAGGGCGTCAGCGCCACGGCGAAGTTCACCAGACCGCCCGTGAGCGCCATGATCCCGCGCACGCTGCCCTTGAAGCGCGGCCCGGCGTTCTCCAACGCCGACACCAGCGGCGAGAACACGCTGTCGGGCGGCACGACCTGCTGCGTGACCTCCTGATACATCGACACGCGCAGCGTGGACAGCGAGATCCGGTCGTCGAGCCCGCGCAGCGAGCCCTGCATCGACTCGATCTCCAGACGCAGCCGCGCCAGCTCGCGTTCCACGTCGAGCAGGTCCTTGAACTGGTAGCTCTTGTCCTGAATGAGCTGTTCGAGCCGCGCGGCCAGCGCCTCCTGCGTCTTGATGCGCCGGTCGAGATCGACGTACTGGTCCGTCACGTCGGTGACGTCGAACCCTTCTTCCTCCACGTGGCCGAGCGCGCGAACCTTTTCAACGAAGGACAAAAACCCGCTCGCGGGAATTCGCAGTGTCACGTCGGTGTTCTTCGCGCTCGTGTAGCTTTGCGCGTTGACGTTCGACACGAATCCGCCCGCCGCAGCGGCCATCTGCTCCAGCGACGCGCGCGCGGCGTCCACGTCCTTCACCTTCACGCGCATGTGGCCGTCGCGGATGAGCTTGCGTCCCTGGAGCGCGACGTTCTCGGCAACCTGCCCTTCGCCGCCCGCGCTGACGCCGCCCATGCCTTCGCCGGTGGCGTCCTTGACGAGGAGATCCGCGGGTTTGCTCTCGGCCGCCCCCGTCGGGGCCATCTCGGCGAGCATGGGCTCCGCGGGCGGCCCGCCGGCAACGTCGAATTTCTGGCACGAAACGGCCACGGCGAGCATTGCGCACAGGGCGAGAATGGCGAGCAAAGGGCGGCGCGTCATGACCGGCTCCGGGACGAGAGGGCTCGATCATAGGAGAAACGCGCCCGGCCGGAAATGTTCCCGCGGTACGGGGCTCGGCCGAAGGTTTCACAGGCTCGACTCTGACGGGCCGCGGACATCCTCGAATTCCGTGTCGTGTCTCCGGACTCCCATTCTTTGCTCCACGTAGCTCATTCGTGGTCTGCGCGGGGCACACCTCGGCGAAACTCGGACCGGTCAATCCCGGGCAGGCGATCTACGCCCTCACCAACCCGATCTGGGTGGACATCGACGACAACGGCGTCTTCGACCCGCCGGGGCTGCCGGTGGTGGATTGATTCCGTAAGCGGACGCTTACGTCGATCGAGCCGCGACCATGGTGCCCGACAGAGCTGCGACCGCGAGGGAGCGGTTCGCGGACTGAAGTAGTATGCCGTATCGACGTGACCAACCCTCTCCACCCGACGACGGTCGGTTGGATTTGACCGATTCGTTTGCGAAGGTATGACCGCTCCCTCACGGTCGCGGCGCTGTCGTCGCGACGCGGCACGCGTCAGCGCGACCAACAACCAAAAACCCCGCAGCGTGTTCTCGCCCCCCCCCGCTACACGATCAATTTCACGGCCTCAAGCACGGCTTGGATCGTTTCGAGCAGGTCGATCAGCGCGGCGGGCATGTCGAGATTCGCAAGCAGGTCCGCCGGCAGGCCGAGGCCGGCGACAAGCTCCTTCACGTCCGTCTCCTGCAAAATGCCGGGGATGCCGAACGTGCCTTCGAGTTTGAGCAGATTTTTGGGAATCAGGTCGTCGGATTGGTCGTCGATTTCGGCCATGATCGCGTTGATCCCCGCGATGAGGTCGTCGATCCCCGCGATGATCTCGTCGATCGCGTCGTCGGCCTCGGATTTCGTCGCCCGCTGCGCGAACGCACGATGCGCGTCGCGGATCGCCGCAAACCACCCCGCCGCGCCGTGCGGAAGCGCGAACGACTTTTCGCCGCCACCCAGCAGCGCGAGGCCGCCCGACAGAACGTGCGCGACGGCGTCCACGAGATACGCTTCGCCCAGATCGTATTCGCGCTTGCCCACCGCGTTGTGGCCGCCCGACTCGATGATGAGCAGCCGTTCGAGCCGCGACGAAAATTCCGCGTTCGCCTCGGCGCCCGCCATGCGCGCCGACACCGATTGCAACACCGGTCGCTGCGTGGCGATCCACGCGATCACGCCGTCCATGTCCGTCTCGCCCACGTATTCCTTGTCGAGCTGTTGCACGACGCCCACGCCCACCCGCACCGTGTCCACCAGTGCGTCGAAGAACAGCGCCTCGCTGTCGGCGGGGTTCGCGCCCAGCGCCTCGGCGAACGAGCCCTTGGCGCGGTCGAAGTTGCCGCGCGCCAAATGAAACTTGCCGCACGTCGAGCCCTCGCATGGGATTGGATGCTCGACGTAGGTCTCGTCGGCCTTGCGGATCGTGGCCCGCGCGAGGACGCGCTCGCGCCCGATCTCCTCGCGCGCGGTCGCGGCCAACAGAAACGCGCCGATGCCGTACGAGACGTTTTCGCCCTTCATCACCTGGTTGTAGTACGCCAGGTCGCCCGGCGAGGTGCCGTACGACACGCCCAGCAGCAGCGTGTCCTGCGCCGCATCCTCGGCGATCTCGCGCATCGCGCCCGCGATCCAGCGCTCGATCCAGTCGATCGACGCGGCGCGGTCGGTGCGTCCGTCGCGCACCGCCGTGGCGAGGCCGTAGGCGAACAGCAGCCCCGCGCTCGTCTCCTGGTACGACGACGCCGCGTTCACGATCGTGTGGAAGCGCCCGTCGGGCGGCGTCGCGGCGACGATCGACGCGCGCATGGCGTCGAGATCCGCTTCGAGGTCGAACTCCAGATCGGCGCGCGCGGATTCGGGCAGGCGCGCGGCGGCGATGTTCTGCGCGGCAAAGACCCAGCCGTTGCCGCGCCCCCAGAAGAGCGCCTCGGAGGGCGCGACCTCGCCCGTGTCGTCGTCGTAGCGGTGGCGGTAGAGCCCCGTCGCGTCGTCGCGCAGATGCTTGCGAAAGACGTTGAGCTGGTGTGCGTATTCGCGCGCGGGGGCATCGTCGCCCACGGCGTCGGCGTAGTCCATCAGAAACGGCCCGATCATGAACAACGAGTCGATCCACAGCTCGTTGCCGCTGATCCAGCCCAGGTGGTTGAGTCCGCCGTCGCTCGTGCGTCCGGCCTTGTTTTCGATGTAATCCCACGCGTCGTCGCCCACGGCGAGGTAGCGGTCGTCGCCGGTCGCGCGCCACGCGAGCAGGGCGACGGCGGCCGGCACGGCGGTGTCGGAGCTGGCGATGGTGTAGCCCGCGTCGATGTGGTGATCGAGCCAGGCGAGGGCGTAGTCGGCGTATGACGCGTCGCCGGTGACGCGCGACAGATCCATCAGGCCCATCATCAGCACGGCGGCGTCCCAACTCCACGCGAGCGCCGCCGGGTCATGGTACGCGGTCCACGAGTCGGCGAGCGCGACCGCCGTCGCCGGAACCTCGTCCTCGGTCGCCGCGTCATCGTCGTCGCCGACCACGTCGGGCGATTCCCACTCGCTCGGTTCGCCGCCCTCGTCGCACCCAGCGACGGCGAACGCCGCGACAAGGGTAAACAGGACGGCGAGGACAATGACCCACGGACGGAGCATGCGTTCCCCCGGTTGGGCGGTCGGTGACCGGACGGGCATCAGGTTAGCACCGCGACGCGGAAAGTCTCAACCGCATCGTCGCCGGATTTCCCGGGACCAGATTCGAAACACGTGGCGCAATGGAACGGCCGACCCCGAATCGCTTCGGGACCGGCCGTCGGGAAAATTCGATGGATTTGCGCGACGCGCTAGAAGTAGCACATCGTGTCGGTCAGGCAGGTCGGAGGATCGACGAGATCGCAGCAGACCAGACCAAGGCAACATTCGCCCATTCCCGGCGTGCAGTAGCTTTCCTGGGGGAGGCATTCATAGCCGCTGTCGTCATCACCCGCGTCGTCGTCCGCGCTCCCGCCGCAGTCCTCCGCGCAATCGCCGTTCACGGCGCCGCCATAGCAGTTCAGCAGATTGATGTAGTTCTCGTTCGCCTGACACTCGGCGGATGTGGACGAGGTGGACACGCACGTCACGCACGCGTCGTCCCCGCCGCAGGCATCGAACTCGGCGCAGCACTCGGAATTGACGCAGGAATTGCACCCGCCGTCCGACTCGTCCTCGAACGCGGGTTCGCCGCACCATTCGTCGCCGCCGCCCGAACCGCCGTCGTCGTCGTTATCGTCATCGTCGTCTCCGCATGAGCATCCCTGATAAGCGAACGCGGCGATCACGATCGCGACCGCAAACCCAAAAACGTTCCACGCCATGCAAACGCCCTTTCCCCGAGAGAAGTGAGACCTGTCACTCCCGTTTACCAGACGCGGGAGCCGCGGTCCATCCTCGGACAGCCCGTCCCGCCCGAATATTTCTGACACAAACTGCCACTTGACACGGCGTGACGCCAAATCGACATTGGCCGCCATCGACCTCGGAGTTGCACATGAATATTCGATCGATCCCGTTGATGGTGGTGCTGGCGTGGATGTTGCTTTTTCCCGGCTGCCGGGGCGACGATTCGCCTTCGTCGGACTCGGGCGCAACCGGAGATGATGACGACACGGATGACGACGTGAGCGACGACGATCTCGCCGACGATGACGCCGATGACGATGCGGCCGACGATGACGACACGGGCGACGACGATACCGAAATCCCGCCCGATCCGATCGATCCCGGACCGCACGCTTTTGCCTTCACGGACGTCACGTTCTTCGATCCGAGTTCGAACGACGACCAGCCGATCCGCGTGTACTACCCGTCGGCGGACGGCGGCGCGTCGGTGGACGATGCCGACGGCCCGTGCCCCGTGGTCATCTTCGGGCCGGGCTTCAGCGCGCCGATGAGTCTGTACTTTTCCTACGGCGAGCACCTCGCCACGCACGGCTTCGTCGTCATTTTCCGCAACAGCTACGTCATTGCGCATCAGGCGCTTTCGGTGACCACTTCGGCGCTGATCGACTGGGCCGAGGCCGAGGCGCAAGACGCCGGCTCGCTCTTCTTCGAAAAAATCGACCCGGCGCGCATCGGCACGTCGGGGCATTCGATGGGCGGGAAGATTGCCTTGCTCGCGGCGCATGACGATCCGCGCGTGACGGCGGCGGGAACGGTGGACCCGGTGGACACGAGCCCGCTGCCGGGCCCGGCGTACCCGTCCGTGACGCCCGAGCTCATGCCCGCGATCACGATTCCCACGCTGCTGATCGGCGGTTCCGACGGCGGACCCTGCGCGCCGGCAAACGGCAACTACCACGAGTACTTCACGGTCGCGAACGCGCCCGCCATCGAGATTCGCATCGAGCTAAGCGGCCACGTCACGTTCTGCGATCTGCCCGACGCGATCATCGACCTCGCCGGCATCATCTGCCCCACGGGCGGCGCCGAGGACTACGAGTTGATACGCGCGCTCTCGCGCCGATATCTGACGGCGTTCTTCAAATTCCGTTTGAACGGCGAGGCCGGATACGATTACTATGTCACCGGCGGCGGCATCATGGACGACGTGAACGCCGGGCTGGTCGCGGTCGACGTGAAGGAGTAAGCAGGAGCGTTCGCAAGGAGGCCGCCACATGAAACCACGCCCCGTCACGCGCGAGCGAAAGAAGGCCCGGACCCGCGACGCGATCTTTCGCGCGGCGGTGGAACTCGCCGAGCGTCACGGCTTCGACTGCACGAGCATCGACGACATCGCCATCGCGGCGGACATCTCGCCACGCACGTTCTTCCGATATTTCCCGGCCAAGGACCACGTGATGTTCCCCTACCACGCGGACTACGTGGCGCGGTTCCGCGAGTTGTTGCGCCGATCGTCCACCGGCGGCGATCCGATGGCCGCGGTGCGCGCGGTGCTGGGCGAAATGGCCGACGCCTACACGGCCGCGCGCGCCGACCACGTGCGCCTCTCGCGGATCATCTCGAACTCGACCGCGCTCGTCGCTCGAAGTGTCGTGCTCGACGCGGACTGGGAAACGGCCATCGCCGCCGCCTTCGCCGGTCGAGGCCGCGTGAGCGCCGCCCGCGCCCGCGACGCGGCACTGCGTGCCGGCATCGTCATGGGCGCCGTCAGCGCCGTGATGCGCGCGTGGTACGCGGGCGAGGGCAAAGGCGACCTGCGCGCGATGGGCGCCGCCGCTCTCGATCTCGTCGAGCGTGGACTGGGGACGCGTTGATCGTCGGCCAACGCAAGAGAAGCGACGGCACCCGCGGCGCGGACACGAAATGGGAAAATGCCCGAACCCGCGTACGGGTTCGGGCTTCGAACCGGAGTGCGTGACCCTTCTAGACCTTCAGGCTGATCGTCGCCGCGGTTGTCTCGATCTTGATGTTCTTGCGGTAGTCCTCCGCTTTCTCGTTGCGAAGCTTCTCCATTTCGGATTCGAACTCGTCCCGATCGATCTTGCCGTCGCCGTTCGCGTCCAGACGTTCGAACAGCTCGGCGGCGTCGGGCGCGCCTTCGGGCTTTTCGCCCAGAGCCGCCAGCGCGTTGGCGAGTTCGTCCTGCGTGACCGTTCCGTCTTCGTCCTCGTCGGCATCCGAGAACAACTGGGCGGCGTCGGGCGGCGGGCCCATGGGCGGCGAGCCCATGGGCGGCGACCCGCCCGCGCTGCCGCGAACCGCGTTCAGGAACGTCTTGACCCCGCTCGCGTACTCGTCTTCGCCGAGCGACCCGTCGCCGTCCGTGTCCATGTCGGACATGAGCGACGCCACGTCCACCACAGCGCTCGCCGAGCCGTGTCTCGACGCCGCCTCGGAGATTTCCGCCGACAACTCGTCCTCGTCGATCTTGCCGTCGCCGTTCGCGTCGATTTTTTTGAACAGATCCTTGGGATCGAGGCGTCCCGCCTCGGGGCCGCGCATCCCTCCGGTTGCCGCGATTCCGGTCATGCCGGTCCGCGAAGTCACCATATCTTGCCGCCTCGTCTCCGGTTGACGGCGTCCAGTGCCGATAGGGCCCGTTCCCTCGGAATTCAGATCCGTCACTCTTGCCGTACTTATCGAGCGCCATCAACAAAAACTGTGTCGCAATCTTGTATCGGATTGTGAACGCGGCGTTGGGGATACCGTCGGTGACGAACGGATACATTCAGATTGTTGCCAAGCCCCTCCACATCCGTGTATCCCGCCGGGTGATGCGCATCGCGGAGTCCTGACGCGCATCGCGGAGTCCATCGTCATGACGCCGGACGGCATGCCCCGAATCCTTCTCGTCGAGGACGACGCCAGACTGGCGGACGTGGTCGCCGAATATCTGCGTTCTCACGGCATGGAGGTCGCCATCGAGGCGCGCGGCGACCGGGCTGTCACCCGCATCGTCGACGAATGTCCCGACCTCGTGATTCTCGACATCATGTTGCCGGGACTCGACGGCTTCACCGTCTGTCGCCGCGTGCGCCCCGAATTCGCCGGGCCCATTCTCATGATGACCGCGCGCGGCGACGAGGTGGATGAGATCGTCGGGCTCGAAATCGGCGCCGACGACTATCTCGCCAAGCCCGTGCAGCCGCGGCGCCTCCTCACGCGAATCCTCACGCTGCTGCGCCGCGCGACGCGCGCCGACGGCCCTTGGCCGCCGCCCCGCGACGACCACCCGCGCATCGTTCTGGGCGATCTGGTGGTGGATCCGCGATGTCGATCCGCCCACCTCGCCGGACGCGAAGTCGATCTGACCACCGCGGAGTTCGATCTCCTGCACCTGCTCGCGAGTCACGCGGGGGACGTGGTCTCGCGCGACCGCATCTATACCGTGCTGCGCGGCATCGACTACGACGGTCTCGACCGGTCCGCCGACCTGCGCGTCGCGCGCCTGAGAAAAAAACTCGGCGACGACGCCCGCCAACCCGCGCTCATCAAATCGGTGCGCGGCGCGGGCTACCTGATGGCGAAACGGACGTGACGGGACTGTTCGCCCGGATCTGGATCGGCATCCTCGCGGCGCTCGCGATCTCCGCCTCGGTATCGGGTTTCGCCATGAAGTCGCTCATGGACCGCGACCGGGCGGCGTTCGTTCCGGAACGGGCGGCGATGGACCTGATGCGCCGGAAATTCGAGAGCGCCCCTCCGGACGCATGGCCGGACATCCTGCGTGAATCGCGCGCGGCGCTGCCGTTCGAACTCGAGCTGATTCCGACATCCTCGGTGCCTCCCGGCCCCGCGGCCGATCGTGTCCGCGCGGGAGACGCGGCCTCCATGGCGGATGGCGGCGGCATTCGGGTGTTCGTTCCGATCGGAGCGGGCGATTTGGTTCTCGTCGCGGGGCCGATTCTGCCGCCGCACCGTCCCGACATGACGCATTTTCTCGCGTCGATCGCGGTGACGATTCCCATCGCGGCCGCGGTCGGGTTCGCTCTCGCGTTCCCCGTCGTTCGGCGACTGCGCGTGCTCGAGCGTGCGGCGGTCCGCATTGCCGACGGCGATTTGTCGGCCCGGGCGGACATTGTCTCGTCCGACGCGCTGGGCAGGCTGGCGTCCCGCTTCAACACGATGGCCGACGAAATCCAGCGTCTGCTCGAGAGCCAGCGCCACCTGCTGGCCGCCGTCTCCCACGAACTGCGGACTCCCATCTCCCGCATTCACTTCAGTCTCGAGATGCTCGCGGCGTCCTCCAACGACCCCGCCCGGATCGCCGCGATCGAGACGGAGCTGGGCGAACTCGAACGCCTGATCGGGGAGTTGTTGCTGTTTTGCCGACTCGACGCGACGCGCCAGCAATTGAGTGTCGAATCGTTCGATGCCGGGCGCGTCCTGGCCGAACTCATCGCGCCCGATGACAACAGTCCCGTGGGGCGCGGCGAAACGGCGCGCGAGGTCAACCTCGAGATGGCCGGGAACGGCGATTTTCGGATCACCGCGAACCGCCGCCTGTTCGAACGCGCCGTGCGCAACGTGCTCGACAACGCGCGACGGCACGCGACGCGGCAAGTCCGGGTGCGTGTCGAGCGGGCGGAAACGAGCGTCATCGTGGAAATCGAGGACGACGGCCCGGGGATCGCCCCCGACGACCGCCGAAGAGTTTTCGATCCCTTCGTGCGCCTCGACGACAGCCGCAGCCGGGATCTGGGCGGCGTCGGGCTGGGCCTCGCCATCGTTCAGAGGATCATGGACGCGCACGGCGGCACGGCCGAAGTCGTCGATCGGGACGCACCCGGCGCGTGCCTCCGGTTGCGCTGGCCCTCCGGATAGTTCCCATCCTCGCGCATCTCCCGACGTCAGACTTGCCGGACGTTCAGGACCTTCAAGTCGGCCCCCTGGGACGGTTCGGATCTTGCCCTTCGCTTGAGACTGATCTATAATCGAATCAGGATATTGATCGGAATATGGAGTCGAATATGAAGGATCTCATCGTGTCCCAGGACATTTATGCCATTGCGGAATTCAAGAAACATGCGTCACGGCTGTTTCGGCAGGTCCATGACGACAAGAGACCCGTCCTGGTCACGCAAAACGGCACACCGGTAGGCGTGGTCATTCCACCCGAGGAGTACGACCGGATCGTGGAGCGGGCGCGTTTCATGGAAGCGGTCGAGCGCGGTCTGCGCGAAGCCGACGCCGGACTGCTGATGTCGCCCGAAGAGGTCGATCGCGAGCTCGACCGCGAATTCGGTCCCCTCAAGCGCGGGCGGCGGACGTGAACGTCGTATGGACGCCGGGCGCCGTACAGGCTCTCCGGGACGTCGCGCGGTACATCGGTCGGGACAACCCGGTCGTTGCCCGCCGATTCGCCGCGAAACTCCGGCGCCGTGCGGATTCCCTGGCCCGATTTCCGAAGCGGGGCCGCGTTATTCCAGAGTACGGGCGCGACGATCTCCGCGAACTCATCGAGGGAAACTACCGGATCGCCTATCGCGTTCTCGGTAAATCCGTCGAAATCCTGGCGATCACAGAAGGGCACAGACTTCTCGGCGTGTTCCCGTCCGTCGACTAAACCCCCCTTGCCCGCCAACGGCGATTCGTGTACCCACGCCGCGTGGAGATTCGCCGATGACACAAAACCGCCTCTTCGCTCCGATCCTCTTTGCCGTGTGCGTACTCGCGCTCGGCGCGTGCTCCAAGTTGAAGACCGCGTCGTCGCCCGACGCGCCGCCCACCGACGCCGAGTGGAAAGACGGCTACAAGGTGCTTTTCGTCGGCGACACGGATTTCGGCGAGAGCTACCGAAAGCTCGACGACGACATCCTCAAGCACGGCTACGATTTCGGATTCGAGAAGGTGAAGCCGTTTCTCGACGCCGCGGATCTGGTGATCGCCAATCTCGAAACGCCGATTTGCGACCCCGCCGCCGCCGAGTCGCCCTTCGAGGGGAAAAAGGACTACATCCACTGGGCGCACGTGGAAAAGGCGCCCGAGCATTTGAAAAAAAACAAGATCCTCACCGTCAGCCTCGCCAACAATCACACGCTCGACTACGGCATCCCCGGGCTGAAACAGTCGCTCGAAACGCTCGCGAAAAACGGCATGACCGGCTTCGGCGCAGGGCTCACGCAGGCCGACGCGGAGCGGCCCTTCGAGACGACGTTCACGATCGGCGAGCGGGAGGTGCGTCTGGCGGTGTTCGCCGCGTTCGAACACAGCCTGCGTTACGAGACCATGTACAGCTTCTACGCCAAGGGCGACGCGCCCGGCGCGGCGATGCTGGACGCCGAACGCACGTCGCAGCTCGTGCGCGAATACCGCGCGGCGAATCCCGACGCCTTTGTCATCGTGTACCCGCACTGGGGCGGCAACTACGCGTGGAAGACGCGCAAGCAGGGGCCCATCGCCCGCGCGGTGCTGGAGGCGGGGGCCGACGCGGTGATCGGCCACGGCGCGCACACGCTTCAGGAGATCGAACGCGTCGCCGGCAAAACGGCGATCTACAACGTCGGCAATTTCGTGTTCTCGTCGCCCGGTCGATACAAAAAATACAAGGTCACGCCCTACGGGCTCGCGGCGCTGGTGCGTTTCGCGCCCGGCAAGGACGGCGCGCTGCGCGCCGACGCGCGGCTCTACCCGATCCACATCGACAACCGGGTTGTGAAGTATCAGCCGCGTCCGCTCACCGACGCCGAGTTCGCCGGCCTCAAGACGACACTCGCCGAAAAGAGCGGCGAGGGCTTCGCCAAGCGCGTCAGCACGGGCAAGGACGCGCTGGGAAACTTTTTCTCGGTGCGGCTGAAGTAGGGGTCAGAACCGCAGGTAGCCGACTCCGTTTTCGATGGTGATCTCCGCGCTACGTTTCGCGGAATCCGCCTTGAGTTTCGCCAGTTCCTTCTCGGCGTCGGCGCCTTTCATGATCTTCGGCTGAAAGCGGACCTGCTCGGCCCGGTTGTTCGTGTACGTCGGGTAGAGCTCGACCGATTTCACCGACTTGCCTTCGACGAGCGCCCGAACGACGAGCCCGTGATCAGCCTTCGGGTTGTGCGAGCCGAACGCAAAGTTGCCGATTCCATACACGATGGGTTTGCCTTTGTAGACCTCGGTCGCCTGCCAGAAGTGGACGTGCGTTCCCACGACGAGGTCGGCGCCTTCGTCGATCGCCGCCCGCGCGAAGCGCTCCTGCCCCTCGAATACGGGGCGGTGATAGCGAATTCCCCAATGCGGAAAGACCACCACCATGTCGGCGACGGCTTTCGCCGCACGCACCATTTCGCGCACATCGTTTTCTTCCGCAACCAGGGTTCCGGGCAGTGTGTCGGTGGCCTGCAAGTCCGCCAGCGCCCGCGCTTTGCGTGTATCCCACAGCCCCTTCTCGAATTGCCGGAAGTCGGTCAGATAGACCTCGGCCCCGTTGAAGCCGACGAAGGCGATCTTCAGTCCCTTCACGTCGACGACGAGCGGCGATTTCGCCTCGGCGAGCGTCTTGCCCGCACCGAAGCGGCCGAGGCCGTGCTCATCCACGAATTTCAGGGTCTCGAGCACGCCCCCCGCGTCGCAGTCACGCACGTGATTGTTGGCAAGCGAGACGACATCGAACCCCGCCTGACGAAGCCCTTCAAGCGTGCCCGGCGGCGTCTTGTAGAAAAATCCCTTGTCCCTGCGTTTCTTCGCTTCGACGGCGATCGGCGTTTCCAGATTCCCGATGGTGAGATCTGCGCTCTTGAGCAGCGCCTGCGTCGCGCGAAATGGATAGTCGACGCCTTCTTCATCCACGAACGGCGCCAGGCGGTCCGCCATCATGATATCGCCGGCGAACACCAGCGAGCGAATGTTTTCGGGAGTTCGGAATCGATCGTCGGTGAGCTCGCCGGGCGCGTAAATCTCGTACTTCGGCCAGTCCTTCTTTGACTTGGAGCCGTCTTTTTTTTCGGCGCGTTTTTCCTTTTTCGCGCTGCGCGCGCCGATTTCGGGTTTCTCAACGCGGCCTTTTTCGCACGCGGTCGCCGCGAGAAACATCAGGGCGACGAGCATCGCCGGCATTCCGATTCGTCGATTCATTCCACGTCCCTGTCTTCTGCGCGAATCCCGCAAGTTCACTCTACGCGGATTCGGCGATCGGGTTGTTCGGAGTCGGGCTCGGGGGCGGCGCTTTTCTCGCCCGCCGCTCCGCGAGCAGCTCGCGCGCATCCTTGACGAGGAAGTAAGCGATCACGATCAGGAAGTACGCCACGACCTGCACGTTGGCCCACCACCAGTTGCGGTAGTGGGATTTGTCGATCTGCTGGTGCCAGTGAAAAAACGCCGGCACGAAAAAGAGCCACATCGACGACAGGAGCGAGCCGATGCCGCGGCGATCGAACTCCCGCCAGGTGAACAGCAAGACGGCGACGCTGAAGTAGTACCGCGAGAGCATCATCGCGAAGTAGACAAACGGAATGAACAGCAGATAGCCGTCGTGATCCTTGCGTCGGATCATCGCCAGCAGCGTGAGCGCCATCAGCGCGAACGACGCGGCTTTGTACTTCGACTCGTTTTTCTCGAACTTGCGTTCGATCGCCGGGATGTTCGTGACCCACTTGCCGGTCGTGTAGTCGTGCGAGAACAGAAACTTCAGGCCGATGCGATTGTACGAGATCGTGTGGTTCTCCGAGTGGATGGAGATCTTCTCTTTCCATTCGAGCCACCCGTCGAAACCCCGGCCGGTCATGGAGCCCAAGGCCACGATGACCATGCAACTCGCCACGAGGGCGAGAAAAAACCGGGTCCGCTCCGCGGGCAGACGCCGCCGTCGCGCGGTTTCGATCACCCAACGCACGGCACCGTGCAGCGCCACAAGCCCCGTGAATCCGCGCATCATCGCGCTGTAAGCGAGCCACGGCGCGCCGGCCGCCTTCCAACCCCGTTCCGCGAGGCAGATGAAGAAGATAAAATAGACGAACCAGTCGTAAGCGAAGTATCCGCCGAACACGCGGCTGTCGTTGCCGAACCAGAGGCAGAACCAGAGCGTCGAGATCAGGCTCACGCGAAGCCCGAAAGCCCACCACAGGGCCAGAATCGCCCCGAGCAGCAAATAAGAGTTGAGGTCGCACAGAAAATCGAGAACGGGCATCCGACGCCACTTCGCGAGGTTCAGAATCGGTTCGTGCAGAATCAGCCAAGCCGGCGACGGATTGAATCCGCGATCCGCGATCGGCCCCTTCCAGAATCTTCCGCCCTTCAACTTCTGGAAGAAGCGAAGGTCCTTCTTGAAATTCTCCCATCGGTCGGGCGCGAATTTGTCGCGGACGCCTTCCGTTTTCGCGGTGACCAAGGCGTCCTCGATCGGGATGAATTCGTAGGTGTGCATGTCGCGGATCTGATACCCCGGCTTCTGGAAGACCTTCTCCAGTTCGTCGTCCGCGACAATCGACGCGCGATACAGGTCGAAGTATCCGACCTCCGGGAAGTATTTCGTCCCGAGCATGTAATGGTACAGATTCCAGACGAAAAGTCCGTGGTCTTTGCGTTTCTCGAAGAACTGGGAATGCCCGTTAATCAGAACGGCAGACGACGCGAAGGCCGCCAGGACGCAGAGAAGGACTCGCGATTCCCGCACGAGCCCGCGACGATCGACGAACCAGAACGCGGGCATCAGCATCATGCCCACGATGGAAAGGATCATGTAGGCGTCGCTCTCGCCCTGCGCGTAGAGGAGCTTGTAGAGCGGCCAGCCCAGCGCGAGGCTTCCGGCGCCGATGGCGACCGACGCGGCGATCCGGCGGGGATCTTTTCCCTTCGCCGGGGCGGGTGTAGCGAAGGCTTCCACCGCTTCGAGTTCGTCCTTTGTCACGTCGCTGTCCGATTCCATGATCCACTCCGCCGCCGCGCGCGGCGCATCCCGGTTCATCATTCCGATTCGCGGAAAAGGTGATTATCACAAGCGGATTCGCCGGACCAGTGCCGGGGGGCGGGTCACACGTCCGGATACAGCGACGCCATGCAGTCGGGGCAGATGCCGTGCGTGAGTTCGACGTCGGCGTGGTCGCGAAGGTACAGGTCGATACCCTGCCAGTAGCCTTCGTCGTTGCGCACCTTCTTGCAACTCGCGCAGATCGGCAGCAGGCCGCGAAGCTGCTTCACGTCGGCAAGCGCCGCGTTGAGGTTTGCGATGATGATTTCCTTTTCCGCCTCGGCGCGCGTTCGCGCCTCCACCTCGCGGATGCGCGCCTCGACCTCGACGCGCAGTGCCTCGTGTGCCGCCGTGAGCTGATCGTGATTCTGCCGGTGCACGCGCTGAAAGCGGTGAATCGCCACCAGCGCGAGCGCGGTGTACGCGCCGTAAATGCCCAGCACCATCGCCACGATTCGCGGATCGAGGAACACGTTTCCGAGATCGATTTCCGTGCGGAAGATCGGCGCGTAGGGCACCACGCCGCGCGCTTCAAACGTCAGGATCAGCGCGAGCGCCGCGTTGCCCGCGACGAACAGGATCAGCGCGTCGCGGTAACGCAATATCCACGACACGACGACGAAGACGAGCAGCGCGTTCATGAAATGCATCGAGTTCATCGACCCGAGCATCCACGTGTGCACCAGCATCGTCGTCATGATGACCGACGCCACGACCACCATGTGGAGATAGATCGCCCGGCGACTGAACGGGCGGCCGGAACGAAACGCGGGATCGTGGTCGTCGCCGTCGTCCGCCGGACGCGGGCGCGCGCGGCGCAGCGAGAACAGGTAGTGGCCGCAGACGGCCAGGCAGAATGCGTTCACGCAGAGCGACGCGAAGCTCCACGAACGCGAGAGCACCGCCGACGCCGGGGACCACGCGAGGAAGTAGATCTGTCCGATGAAGTAGGCGCCCATGACGGCAAAGAAAAACGACACGCCCGTGCGCGAACGCGCCACGAACTCGTCGAAAGTCGATCCGTCGATTCGGTCGTAGTTCATTTTGGTCGCCGTCCGCCTGTCCCGATCGCGAGAGTACCGACCAGGGCAAACGCATCTAAATTCTGGTCTTGTCGGTCGGTTTTCCGCTCGCCAGTTTGTTGATCCTCCTTTTCGCGTTTTTCTCCCGTTCCCGCCGCGAGTGACGAATGATTTCGTCGACGTATTTCC
>JADLEX010000028.1 GCA_020845895.1 Deltaproteobacteria bacterium
GAAGGACGGTTTGCGCGATCATGGAATCACCTCGTTGGTGAAATCTGCGGAGCGTCTCAGCAACGCCATCCTACCGGATTCAACGAGGTTTTTTATTGCCGATCAAAATCAATCGCGGATTTGGGGGTGTGGAGTCCCCTCACCCCGTCTCGCTTCGCTCGCCACCCCTCTCCCGTCATGACGGGAGAGGGGAAGGGTGAGGGCCTTCGCCTCACCCCGTCGCGTAAGAGTGCAGGCCCGAGATGACGAGGTTGACGCCGAGATAAGTGAACAGGACGCTCGCGAAGCCGAGCACGGCGATGTAGGCCGTCTTGCGTCCCTTCCATCCCCGCGTGATGCGCGTGTGCAGGTAGATCAGATAGACGAACCACGTTGCGAGGGCGGCGGTTTCCTTGGGATCCCAGCCCCAGAAGCGCCCCCACGCCTGATTCGCCCAGATCGCGCCGGACAGCAGCATGAAGGTGAGGATGGGAAAGGCGACGACGATCGATTTGTACGTCAGGTTGTCGAGCACCTTGGTGGCGGGCAGCCGCTCACGCAGGCGATCGCCGGCCATTTCCAGCGTGATCGTGAGGACCGCGAAGATCCAGCCAGCGGCGAGCAGCGCGAAGCCGTATCCGTTGGCCGCGAGGTTGTAGTTCGGCGCGGCGCCCGAGCGCGCAATCATGTGGCCGAGCACGAAGGTCAGCAGGATCGTGGCGAACGCGAGGCCCCCGAACGAGCGGCGACGCGCGATCGACGAGTCCGATTTGCCCGCCAAAACGCCGAATACCGTGGCCAGGGCGAAGGCGACGAGCGCGACGAGCGTCATCGCGCCCAGGCCCGGCAGCTCCATCGTCAGAAATTTCACCGGATCGGTGTCGGGGATCGGCGTGCGCACGAAACGCCCGCCCAGTTCGGCGCTCCGGTAGAGCGGGAACCCGGCGACCAACACGCGGCCCTTGGTGACCGCGGCGATGGCGAGCACGTTGAACGCGGCGGCGGTAGTGTGGAAATTCGGCATCGGCAGGCCGTCGCGGAAGAGGTAAAGCACCGCGAAACCGAACCCAACGATGAACATCGCGTAGGCGATCGACGCGCCGAAGACGTGGAAATGCAGCCAGATGCTCTGCAGGGCGGGCATGAGCGGTTGGATGTTTTTGTCGGTCGCGAAGGTCGCGAGGCCGAGGGCGATCATGACGAGCGGTGCGATGAAGGCGCCCGCGAATTTCACGCGGTATTTCACCTCCATGATTGCATAACAGACCACGAGCCCCCACGAAAAGAACACGAGGGATTCGTACAGATTGCTCCACGGCGGGTGATAGAGCCCCGCGGCGGCCCAACGCAGGCCGAGCGCGAGCGTCATGGCGCAGATGCCCGCGAGGAGCGCGATGAATCCGATGCGCCAGATGCGATCGGAGCCTTTCATCAGAAACGCGGTGTAACCCGTCGCCGCGACGACGAAGAGCAAAAAGGTGAGGTCGAAGAAGCCGATGGAAACCTGCTCGAGGTTTCCCGAACCCAGCGACGCCACCATCGACGCGATGAACCGACCCATAATCGCCTCGTTTCCGGACCCGAAGGACCCGGCGGTCGCCGAGTCCGGGGCGGTCTTTACGGCGCGGCCCGGAACGCGTCAAGGATTTGGATCAGGTTTTCGGAGCATGGACTGGAGCGTGGGCGCGCGATTGTCCACCATCGCCGCGCGTGATATGTGTTTTCGCGAACGAGAAATGTCACGGCGAGTGGGAGCGGACGGCAATTTGGACGGATATCGCCGACGACGGATGGCGTATGTGGTGGGGCTGTGCGCGTCGCTGGTCGTCGTGAGCGCGGCCACCGTTGATGCCGACTGGGTGTTTCGCGTCTTCCTCGAGGTGCACGATCGCCGGATCACGCTCGACACGAATGGCGACGGTCGGCCCGACTATCTGGAGATCTGGGAAGGCGGCGAGCTGCGCCGGGCCGAATGGGATCGCGACTTTAACGGCGTTGCGGATTTCGTGAACGACTTCGTGGACGGCGATGTGACGCGACTGGAACTCGACGCGGATTTCGACAGGTACTTCGAGTACCGCGAGATCCTGGAACCGGACACGGGGCGATATCGACAGGAGAAGGACGAGGATCGCGACGGGACATTCACGGTGCTCGGATACTCGGAAGCGGGCGACCGGCCGTCCGACGCGCCGTAAGGGAAGAAGCGATGGACGACAATCGAGATTCGATGCCGGTCGCCGACGAATCCGATCGGCAGATCGAGCCCGACATCCGGTCGGTGCGTCGCGGGGCGTGGAGATTTGTCACGCTCGGCATCGCGGCGATCGCGCTGCTGACCGCGCTCATCGTCGTGCTCATGAAGCCCAAACCCGCGCCGGTCGTCTCGATCGTCGAAACTCAAGTCGCGCCGACGGTGAGCATTTTGGACGCGTCGTGGACCGTCGATGCCCAAGGGAAGTACACGATCGCCGGCCGCATCGAGAATCAGTCGGGCGGACCCATCCGCTCCGTCACGGTCCGCGTGATGTTCTTTGACGAGTCGCGCGCGCAAATCGCGACGGAGCCATCCATGGTCGATCTGCCGGAGTCGCTTCCCCCGGGCGCGAGTCACCCGTTCTCCGTCACCGGTCAGCACGACGCCCGCTACAAGGCCGCGGACTACCGCGTGGAAAGCTGGAATTAGAAGCATGAGAATTCGGACACATGCGCGCCGATTGGGCGTTGTTCTCGCTTCCGTCGCGCTGCTGCTTGCGAGTGGGACCGTCACGAACGCGGGCGACCCCTCGCGCGTGACGCTCGTGAAGGGCGGGTATTTCGACATCAAGGGCATGCGCCAGAGCTTCGGCGCTCTCGCCGGCCGGCCCACGCTCGTCGTCTTCTGGGCGAGCTGGTGCGGGCCGTGCATCGACGAGATTCCGTCGCTCAACACGCTGCACGAGCGCTTCGGAGCGCGCGGGCTGCGTGTGCTGGGCCTCTCGGTCGATTTCATCGCGCCCGCCGAAACCGAGCGCCTCGCGAAGAAACACGCGATGCGCTACGACGTCGGCGCGGCCGAGCCCGAGCTCGTGATCGAATTCGGCTTTCAGGCCATTCCCACGTCGTATCTGTTCGACGGACAGGGTGCGTTCGTGAAGCGTTACACCGGCGCGCCACCACTCTCCGTATTGCAAGCCGACATCGAAAAACTCATCACGCCCGGCTCCACGACGTGACCCGCATGCCTCGCCGGAAGACGGTGCTGACCGTCAAAGCCCTCGTCTCCGGGGCGCGGCGCGAACTGGAGGGATCGTTCGGCGACGTGGCCGTGCAGGGCGAGATCGCGTCACTCACGCGGGCGGCGTCCGGACATCTCTACTTCACGCTCAAGGACGAAGCCGCGCAGGTGCGTTGCGTGATGTTCCGCACGTCGGCTCGCTTTCTCGCGTTCGATCCCGCCGAGGGAACCGAAATCGTCGCCACCGGGCGGCTCACGATCTACGAGCCGCGCGGCGACCTTCAACTTGGCGTCGAAACGCTCGCACCGGTCGGCGCTGGTGCGCTTGCCCAGGCGTTCGAGCGCCTCAAGCTCGAACTCGCGGCGAAGGGGTACTTCGACGCGGAACGCAAGGTCGCGATTCCCGACGACGCGCGTTGCGTCGGCGTGGTAACGAGCCTTTCGGCGGCGGCGCTCTTCGACGCGCTGCGCATCCTGCTCGCGCGCCAGCCGGGGCTTCGCGTTATCGTCGCGCCCACGCCCGTGCAGGGGGCGGCGGCCCCCGCCCAGATCGCCGGCGCGATCGAATTGCTCGACCGACGCGGCGAGTGCGACGTGATCCTCGTTGTGCGCGGCGGTGGCAGCCCCGAGGACTTGTGGGCGTTTAACGACCCCGAGGTGGTACGCGCCGTAGCGGAATGCCGAACGCCCATCGTCAGCGGCATCGGCCACGAGATCGACGTGACCTTGTGCGACCTCGCCGCCGATCTGCGCGCGGCGACGCCGACGCACGCCGCGCAAGCGTCCGTGCCCGATCACCGCGCGCAGCGCGAGCTCGCCGATCGCGCGGCGCGTCGACTCGGCCTTGCCACGATGCGGCGCATCAACCTGGCGATCGAGCGGCACGACCGCGCCGACGCGGGGCTGCGCGCGTGGTGGGCGCGGCGCGGCGCGCGCGACGTGAAACGCATCGCGGACCTTTCGGCGCGGCTGCGTCGGCAGGAGCCGCGAAGGCGCTTGGCGACGCAGCGACGCGAAATGGAACGCGTGGCGGTGCGCATGACACCGCCGATGCGGCGGTTGATCGACGAGCGGCGACGGCGCGTGGACCTCGCGCACGAGCGACTGCGCGTGGCGATCCGACGTCACCTCCGCGAATCGAACGCGGACGCGACGGCGCTGCGCGCGCGGCTCGACGACCTGTCGCCCACGGCGGTGCTCGCGCGCGGCTACGCGATCGTCCGCGATGTGCGAACGGGCCGCGTGGCGCGACGCGCGGGCGATTTTCACGCGGGCGACGCAGTGGCGATCCGCCTCGCGAGTGGAGAACTAGACGCGAACGTCACCGCCGTGCGCGGCGGAAAGACCGAGTGAGGGATATGAGCATGCAAAATCGAATCTCGCGGATGGCCTTCGCCTTGACGCTCATGGCCGTATGCGCGTCGCCCGCGCTCGCCTACGGCCCGGCGACGCACATCGGTGAGGCGCTGCTCTACCTCGACATGCTCGCGGATGATCCCATCGCGGAGCCGAAGGGCGAGGCCGAGGTGATCGGCGCGGCGGAGAACCTGCCGTATCTGAAACTCGGCGCGACGTTTCCCGACATCGGCCGCGTGCTGCCGGGCGTGTATTTCGAGCCGCACGATCGCTACTTCGCGTGGCACGTGTACGAAAAGGCGATCGCGGAATACGAAACGACGCCGTGGAAGCTCGCGTTCGCCGTGGGCTACATGATGCACGTCGGCGGCGACACGAGCGCGCAGGTATTTCTCACCCCCCGCATGGCGATGCTCGGCGAGTGGGGCGAGCTGTCCGTGGTCGAGGGATTTTTCGATGACCACGCGGGCGGCGAAAACGAGCTGCTGATCGAGGGTTGGCTCGAAATTCTCTACGCCGATTTTTCGAACTATCTCGAACTCGCGAACGTGTTTCTCATCGGCGGCGCGCTGACCGAGGTGCTTGATTTCTACAACGAAGCCGCCGAGGAGCACTTCGGTCCGCCGGTCGGCGTCGCCGTTTCGGACGTGCAGCTGTCCGCGGCGCGGCGCGTGATCGGCGAGTGGCGCGACTTCGCGTTCGCCGCCACGGGCGATCCGCTTGCCGATGCCGCCGCGTGGATCGAGACCGGCGCGTGGCGCACCGTCGCGCACGGCAGCGCCGAGCCGCCGACCGTCGCCGCGACCGATCCGCTCATCAACCGTGACGAACTCGACCGGCTCCTGGGCGGTCCCGCGTTCACGCAGTCGGGTTTCTGGGAGATGTACCTGAACGACTATAAGGATCTCGGCCCGACCTACGTGCGGGAGTTCGAGCCCGGCAGTCGGTGGTACGACGAATGGCCGAGTTGGTCCGAGAAGGCGATGAAGGCCGGGTCCATCGGCTCGCTCGCGGGGCTTCGCCCGGGGGTCTTCGCCGCGGAGCCAGCCATCGCGGTCTATGACCTGCGCTGGTCGAACGAATCGGACAATCCGATCTCGGCGGTCGATGCGGACAATCCGCCGGACGAACTGCGCGCGACGGTCACGCTGTTCGCCGTGGGGACCGCGTGCCGCGACATCACCGCGCGCATCCGGCGCTACGTCGTCGGCGTCGATCCCGCGCAGGATGTCGTCATCGCCCAGTCGACGCAGACCATCAACACCGATCCGCACCTCTACGGCGACACGGCGCGCACCACGATCACCGTCACGGCCGATCCGTCGGCGTTTCCGACCGACGACACGCTCGGCTACGTGCTTGATCTCGTCAGCGACGCCGAGCCCGACCATCCGTTTTTCACCACGCGCTTCGACGCATTCTACGCCACCGATGCGATCGACATCCTCGGCCTCGGCACGTACGACCTGCTCTTCGACACGTGGGACCGCTGGCCGAACTCGGTGCGTCTCGTGAATCAGGATTTTCCGGGCGGAGAATTCATTTTGCGCGTGCGCGCGGAGGACGAGGCGACGGGCGAGCCGGTGCCCGGAGCGGCGATCGATGTGGGCACGCGCGCCGTGCTCGCGGCGAGTGCGAAGGGCTACGCCGACGCAGTCGTCGCGGCGGGCGACTGGAGCGTCACCGCGTCGTCCGATCTCGCCGTCGCGGGGGACCCGGTGACCGCGAGCGGCGCGGCGGGCGAGGACGTGCTGGTCGTCGTGACCGCGAAGCCCCGGCCCGTGGTGGAGGATCCCGACGCATACACCTCGAACCCCGACGGCATCCACGTGTGGTGGACGGCGCTCGAACTCGCGGATTCCGACGCGGTCTTCGAGGTGGCGCTGGGCACGAGCGCGGGCGGCGAGGATCTGCGCGCATGGAGCGCGGTGGGGCAGGACCAGACAGCATTCGCGGAGTTCGACGCGGTGCCTGAAGACGGCGACGCGATCTACCCCGCGGTGCGCGTGCGCTCGGGCTCGACCACTTTTCCCGAGGGCGTGGGCGACGCGTCGGTCTTCGACGGCTCCGCGCCCGGCGAGGCGCAGATCACGGTCAATCCGCCGAGTGTGCACCGCAACGGCGGCGACGTGACGGTGACGATCGCGGCGGACGATCCGCACTCGGGCATCACGACGCGGCGGCTCGCGATTGGGCGCACGGACGGAACCGACGAGTTTTTCGACGAAGCCGAGGTCGCCGAGGCGACGACGCTGCACATCGGCCCGGTGCCCCACGGATTCGACGAGGTCTTCGTCTCGGCGTGGGCGCTAAACGGTGCGGGGCTATGGTCCGAGCGCTCGAGCATCGCGCTTCCCGTGACCGGCTCGGCGTGGGAAGACGACGACGCGACCGACGACGACTCCGGGGATGACGACGATGCGGCGGATGATGACGTGGACGATGATGCGCAGTCCGATGATGACGCGGGTGGCGGATCGAATTCGTCCGACGACGATGACGACGGGTGCGGGTGTTGAGAGATAACATTTCCTAGAAAGCGAGGGCGAAAGATGGATGACCTAGACACCGGACTTCAGCCAATTCGTAATTTTCTTCGTGAACGCGCGGTGAAAA
>JADLEX010000029.1 GCA_020845895.1 Deltaproteobacteria bacterium
CGTCCCTTTTTGGTATCGTCCCTTCACGGCGGTCCTCCTTGGAAAAGGTCGTCCAGGTCTCGCAACCCGGACGGTAGGCAACCGCCGTTCCCTTTTCAACTTTCAACGGAATCCGGGACAGGCTCGGTTCGTGACGAGGAGATGACAATGACGCGAAGTTGGTGGATGGCGGTGAACGCGGTTTGGGCGATCGCGCTGATGTTCGCGGTGGCGTCGTGCGGCTGCGGCGACGACGACGATGACGACGACTCCGCCGTCATTCCGGACGACGACACGGTCGATGACGACGCGACGGACGACGATGCCGACGACGACAGCGGCGACGACGACACCTGGCCGCCGCTGCCGGATGACGACGCCGATGACGACACGGGCGACGACGACACACAGCTTCCCGACGACTACATCGCGAGTTGGCCGCAGTCGAACGTCGCGAATCCCGATTACGACGAGACCCCGACCGCGGGCGATCTGCGCGCCAAGGCCGACGAATACGACGAGTGGCACAAGGAATGGCACCAGCCGGGCTACGGCGGAAACATCCACACGACGTTTTCCGACGACACGCACACCACCGTCACCGGCTACCACGGCTGGGGCGACAGTTGCATCTGGACCGGCACCTATCTCGGCTCCCAGGCGCTGCGTTATCACGCCACGGGCGACCCGGTGGCCAAGGACAACGCGGTGCGCATGGTGGACGTGCTGGCGGGTTACTATTACGTCACCGAAACGCCGGGCTTCATTGCGCGCTACTGGGCGCCGCAGTCGATCCTCAGCTACGGCGGACACCCGTGGTGCGAAGCCAACGACCGCTGCCACCACGTCGAGTCGGGCGAATTCGCCGGCGACTGGTGGTGGGGCGAGACGAGCCGCGACCAGTACACGGGGTGGTTCTACGGCATGTCGCTCGCCTACGACCTCGTCGACGACGAGGACACGCGCCAAACGATCCGCGACGTGATGACCGAGGTGCTCGACGGCGTGATCGCCAACAACTGGTGGATCATCGACGAGGCGGGCGAGCGCACCGACGCCGCGCCGGACATCCTGCCCCCGCAGGCGCTCGACTGGGCGCTGATCGGTTACCACATCACGGGCGAGGAACGCTTTGCCGACGAGGTGCGGACCTGGATTCGCGATTCGCAACGCCTTCAGATCCAGTTTTCGTCCATCGCGCTGTTCAACCACTACGCGCAGTATTACGGCAACAACCTCGCACACACCAACTGGTTCAACCTGCTGCGCCTGGGCAAGGCGTATTTCAGTCCCGAGGACTATGCCTTCCTGCTCGACGTCTTCGACACGCAGGTGCACACGTTCACGCGGCTTTCGCACAACCCGTGGTTCACCGCGATCTACATGAGCACCGACGCCTATGTGCCCGAGCGCGACGACCCCTATCAGGTTCAGCTCGAGGAAGACCTCACGGCGTTCCACTCGGCGCCCAACGTCGAATATTATCTGGACGCGCGCGTGGGCTGGACGCCCGATCCGTTCTCGGTGCTTCTCAACGATTTGCAGACGCAGTTCCCGTTTCTGGAAGAAGTGATGGGCACGGCGAACGTGCAGGCGTTGGAGGCGTTTCCCGTCGATCAGCAGTGTTCGTCGGGATTCATGTTCCAGAAGAACCCATTCGCCGTGGACGCGTGCGGATCGGACGATCCGACGATCGTCAACTCGGGGCATGACTACCTCGCCGCGTACTGGACGGCGGCGTATTTGGGCCGGCTGACGAAAGATCAGTAGCAGCCCTCACTCCAACCCCTCTCCCGCGGGGCGGGAGAGGGGTAGCGGCCCTTGCTCGGCGTCGTTTCCCGCCCCGGTTCGTGGTAATATGCGCCGATTTTTCTCGGCGGATTCGCCGACGTTTCGGAGCCATCGCATGACACATCCATCGGGATTTCGAGGGCACCGTCTGCTCGCGCTCGCACTGATCGCGTTCGCCGCGGGCGTGTTCGCGGGTCCGGCGCGGGGCGCGGCTTTCGATCCGCGCAACGGCATCGAGGCACGTTCGTTTGCTCGCGCTCACGCGGCCGCGCTCGAGAAGAAAGCAGAGGCCGAATACGCGCTGGCGAAGCGGCGACTCGCGCGCGTCACCCCACGGGGCAAGGCGCTCATCAATTCCGTGCTCGTCACGCACTCCTCCGCGGAGATCACGTTCGACACGGTTGTAGGCACGATCGACCTGGCCGCCGAGATCGAACTCGAAGCTCGCGAGGACGACGTGGAGGAGATCGAGCTGCTCGTGGAAATGCTCGAGACCATGGCCGTGAAAGACGAGTCGGACAACGACCTCGACTGGATCTGGGACGCGCCGTCGCAGGTGCTCATCGTGACGCCGCCCGCGACGATGAACCAGGGCGACACGCTCACGATCCATTTCACCAACTCCGGCGCTCCCGAGTGCGCGCCCGACGATTTCTTCGGCATGGAGTTCTGCCGCGTCGGCGCGGATATCGTGTATTTCACGGGCGTCGATTTCCTGCCCGTGTCCGCACCGTACTCGTACGACGACCTCTACGCGGGCGGGCCGACGGACTTCGACATCGTCACGCCGCCCGACTGGAAAGTCGCGACGACCAGCGACCCTGTCGGTGTGGACGAGGGCGTGAGCGAGTGGACGCACCACTTCGAGGGCCACTTCAACAACACCTACGGTGGATTTGCCGCCGCGCCGTTCGAGACCTTCGAAGCAACGGCGGGAGATGACGTGCCCGTCACGGCGTTCGTGCATTCGGGCACGACCGACTACGCCGGCCAGTGGGCGCAGACGGGTGCGGACATCATCGACACGTTCTCGGATTTTTACTCGCCGTACCTCTACAACAAGCACGACATCATTCAAACACGCGACGAACTCGGCGGCGGCGTCGGTCCGCAATCCGCGACGTTCTACTACGCCTCGGCGCTCAACACGCCTCCCGACCAGTTCAGCGCGGAGTCGATCTATTCCCACGAGATCGGCCACCAGTGGTGGGGCAACATGGTGCGTCTCGGCGATCCCTACTCGCCGTGGCTCAACGAGGGTTTCGCCGAGTACTCGTCGCGCCTCTACGGATACGAAGTCTGGCCGGCGTACTACCAGGACTACCTCTACGACTTTTACTTCCTGGCGTTCCTGTTCTACGTCGGCCCGGAGAACGAGTTGCCCATGACGGGCGAGGGACTTTTCTCGGGCGACTCGCTTGCGTATCAGGCCGCGACCTACTGGAAGGGCGCGCACGTGCTGCGCATGCTGGAGTGGTGGCTCGGCCGCGACGAATTCCTCGCCGCCCTGAAGACCTACGCCGAGACGTATCGCGCCGACGCGTCGAATGAGTCCATCGACTTCGACAAGTTTCAGACGGTGCTCGAAGCCGAAACCGGCGCGGATCTCGACGCGTTTTTCTACCAGTGGGTCTCGCACACGGGCTTCCCCGAGTATCGCTGGTCGGCCGAATTTTCGGGTCAGACGGTTCAGGTGCGCGTCGAGCAGGTGCAGAACAGCGACGTTTTCGACCTGCCGATTCCCGTGACGATCTGGCTGGAGGACGAGGACGATCCACGCGTCGAGGCGATGGAGTTCAACGAAAATGGCGTTGCCGACGAGACGTTCTCTTACGACTCGAATGTGCGCGGCGTGCGCGCCGACGGCGACGCGCGGATCTGGGGCGACAAGTTTCCCGCGCTGACGGGCGACGTGAACTCCGACAACATCGTGGACGGCATCGACCTGATTTACTGGGCTTGGTCGTCGGGCGGCGCGATCACCGGCGGCGACGACGCATGGAACTACATGAGCGAAAGCGACTTCGACCGCGACGGTGACGTGGACGCGGACGACATCGACGCGTCGCTCGCGAACTTCGGCGCGGAGGGTCACATCGATGGATAAGCGAATCACGATGGTTCTCGCCCTGCTTGCGCTGATGTTCTGTTTCGCGGGATGCAAGAACGACGACGGCAACGGCGGCGGGGGCGGTTCGGCTTCGGATGATGATGACGACTCGGGCTTCGACGCGACGTCGATCGAGTTTACGCCGGCTTCCGGCGGCGGCGCGGCGGGCGACGTGTGGCTCGAACTTATCGAGGTCGATCTCGACACGAACACGGTGCAACTCGCGGTCAAGGCGCGCGGCATCGCGACGATCTTCGGGCTCGCCGGCGAGTTGATGTACGACGCGGGGGTCGTCTCGCTCCAAAGCGGCGAAGCCTCGGCGGCGATGAGCGCCGGCGGCGCGTCCGTGCTGGCGGGGGCGGCGGATCGCGGCGCGGGCGGCGCATTCGGATTTGCCCGCGAGCGAGCGCAAAGCGGCACCGTCTCCGCGAACGACGCCACGCAGATCGGCACGCTCACCTTCCGCGCGACCGGCGCGGGCGAGACCGAAATCGCGTTCAACGACGAGCGCAGCCACGTCCTCGACGATGGGCTGGAAACGGTCGAGGTGACGCGCTGGCTCGGCGGGACGGTGGTCGTCGAGTGACGCGGCGTATTCGGCTCGCCGTTCTGATTGCCGTCGCGGGAATTCTCGCTGCGTCCAACGCCCTCGCCGCGAAGGTCGTCTTCGAAGAACTGCTCGGCGTGGGCGAGGACGGATTCTCCGTCGGCTGGCAGACCGACGAACCCGCGCCGACACGCCTCGCCTTCGGTCCGCTGGAGTTTGCCCCCGACGACGCGATCGAAATCCCCGGCGAGCGCACACACCATCTGGTTGAGGTCACGGGTCTCGATCCGGATACAGTTTATTTTTACGCGATCGATGGCGCGGACCCGGTGAATTACGACGTCGCGATGTGGTCGCCGGGCTGGGCGCGCACGCTGCGTACGCCGCCGGGTGAATTCCTCTTCTCCTTCGCCACGGTCAACGACACGCATGTCGGCGAGGACGTCGCGGGACTCATCCGCGTCGGATCGCTCACGCTCACACCGGGCTTCACGTGGGACGATCCCGACAATCCTTATTGGCTCTTCACGAATCGCTCGGCGGTTGAGGGCATCAACGCCACCGACGCCGCGTTCGTGATCCACAAGGGAGACGTGACCGCCGACGCCGACGATTGGCAATACGAAAACACACTGAACATCTTCGGCGAACTCGCGACGCCGATCTATTTCGCGCGCGGCAATCACGACCGCATCCAGCACGGCGAGGATTACTTCAAGCTGATCCTCGGGATCACCGAGACCGATTTCTGGTTCGACGAATCGGGCGTGCGTCTCGTGATTGTGGACACCAACGACGCAAACGGCAGCGGCGACGTGCGTGACGACCAGATCGACTGGTTGCGCGACGTGCTCGACGACGCCGAGGCCAAGGGCCTGCGTGTGATGATCTTCGCGCACCACACCTTCGCGACCGACACGCCGATTTACAGCGTCAACACGTCCGACGCGTTCGCGCTCACCGAGCTGCTCGGCGGTTACGACAACATCGCGGGGATGTTCGCGGGCCACAGCCACCGCGCGTCGGTGCATTTCGCGACAGCGACCGGCGATCTACCCTACGCCGAAACGCCCGCGACGAAGGAGTACCCGATGGGGTACTGCGTGATCCGCGTGTATGAGGGCGGCTACACGCAGACCTTCCACCGCTCGGCCTGCGACGAGTGTCTCGTGTGGAGCGCGATGACGCAGGACCAATATTTCGGCTTCGCGCCGTTTCTGCAATTCGGCGACACGGCCGACCGCAGCTTCCGCTACGTCTATCCCGACTGGCGCGACGAGGACGCCGCGGACGACGACACGTCCGACGATGACGTGGCTGACGACGACGTGACAGGAGACGACGACACGTCCACCGACATCCCGGCCTACGGCGACGACGATGATGACGACGACGACGGGTGTGGGTGCTGAGAACGACTTGAGGCCTGGGACTTGAGGCTTGGGGCTCTCAAGCGGGAAATTCGAGTGCCGCTTTGAGGCCCCCTCGTTCACGAGCCGCCGGAACGCGGAATCAGGCTTGGGGTTTTCGTTTGTTTCTAGATTCGTAATTATTCTTACGCTTTATTGCCACTTGTGGTACCATGAAAATTAGAGATGTTTGGACTGGAGGGTTCAATGTCCGCGACAAGTATTTCGACGTTTCCTTTCAACGCGAATCAGAAGTTCGAGCCTCAGCGCAACTCCCATCCCAAGCGAGGCCAACCTCGAGGATGCATCATCTCGACCGGCATCGCCCTCGCCATCTTCGCCGTCTGTCTCGGCTGGGCAGCGCCTGCAATTGCGGAACTCGTGTACGAAAGCGAAGTCGATACCGGCTGCCTGCGGGGCTCCGTTCAGATCGGAGGCGATGGCCAACTCTATCTCCTGTGCAGGGACTTTGAAGTTCGGCGATATTCCCAGGATTTATCGATATCCGCGACTTTCGTACCCGATTCGGCAGTTGACGACGAGCATGCTCTGGCGTGCCAAGCCGAGAGCCTCGCGGTACGCGCAGACGGTTACATGGCGGTCAGCGGGTACCTGTGCGAACGTTATGATGAGTACATGGAAGAAGCTCCGATGGAGTGCGCCGAAAACATTCCCTATGCGGCGGTCATCGATCCGAGTGGAACGACCGTGCTGGAATACTTCCCTCAGACGACTTCGGAAGTCGCCAGTAACGCGGACCTCTACTCGGTTTCGTGGCAAGGGGATGACCTGTTGGCGGTGGGAGACGTGTGCCTCAACGGCAATTGGGACGAATGCACCGAACGACGATACTTCGCCGTACGCCTGACGACCGCCGGACAGGAAGTTTGGAACCTCAATCTTCCACGGGAGGACGCCAGCGTGGAGAGGCCGCTCATCTGGGGCGCACCGGACGATCGGACGGCGATTTACTATCGCGTTCGGAACGCCGAGGTGGACGGACGTCTGATCGGAGTGGGGAACGCTGGGGACATCGAGTGGACGCACTCTTGGCCGCATAGTTTTCCGGAGTCGATTGGTCTGATGCCGGACGGACTATGGATCGCGGCGGGGGACCGTCTGCGAGGGATTGATCCTGTGGACGGCGACGTGCTCTGGGAGTGGGAAGCGGGGCCAGAGTTCGAGATCGCCCCGGACGGGTCTTTTTACACGGTCGATTATGCGTCCGCGCAATTCGATCTGACGCGGCGCGACGTCGCGGGAACCCCGATCTGGCAATCCGCGATCACGGATTCGGAGTCCCGGTTGGCGATTCCGCCCTGTCGGGGGGTCGTCTATTTCGAGGAAGGGGAACCGGAAGCATCCGTGACGACGCATCTGGTGAACGATCTCGGCGAACTCGTCGATTCTGAGTCGTACGAGGAACCGACCGAGTGGCCCGATGAAAAGGGGTACATCGCCACATCGATGGTAGCCGGCGAAAATGGGAGTGTTTTCCTCGCCGCGACGTTCACATTGGACGACACGGCGTACACTCCCGTCGCCCATTTCTACAAGACCTATCTGATTCGCTATCGGCTGACCGACGATCCCGACGCGTCGTGTTCCGGCCCGCCGCCTGACGACGACGCGGACGACGATGTCGATGATGACGTCGCCGATGACGATGCGGCTGACGATGACGCGACCGACGACGACATCGGAAACCTTGCGAACGACGACGTCTCGGTATCGGACGAAGACGACGACGGGTGCGGGTGGTGAGCCGGGCGGCTTACGCCTTCGTCTCGCCGAACAGGCGGCCCGCGCCGATCATCGTCTCCGCGGCCCAGTTGACGAAGCCCGGGAACCATCGCTGCAGGTAGAGCCCCGTTTGGCAGGCGGCGTTGAGCAGCGGATAGCGCCGCCCGCCGTTGGCCGCGTAGCGCTCGAACTCGGCGTCCGATCCGTCGCCGTTTGCGTCCATTAACTGCACGTCGGCCCGCCGGCAGCTTCCGTCCCACTTCAGGCATCGGGTCGCGTACGCGCCCCGGCGAGCGCAGCACCGCGTGGCGCGAAAACGCCACCGACTGCGCGTCGCGCGAGCCGTCGCACGCATCGCAATTGAAGATGCACCCGCGAAACGCCATCGAGTAAGGATGCGCGCCGACACCCGACTCGTGTCCGCGGCAAGCCTTGTGATACGATTGCGCCATGAAATCCGCACACATGCTGGTTGTGTTTGCCCTCGCCGCCTCGCTGTTCGGCTGCGCGGGCGACGATGATGATTCCTCGAAAGACGACGCGGCGGTCGACGATGACATGGCCGATGACGACATGGACGACGATGTCGCGGACGACGATGGCGACGACGACACGTTCCCGCCGTTGCCGGACGACGACGCCGACTGCGCCGACGGCGAGCGCGCGTGTTCGGACGACGCGCTGGAGCTTCGCGTGTGCGAGGGCGGCGCGTGGACGATCACGGCGTGTATGCGGGACCAGGGCAAGCTCTGCGAAGACGGCGCGTGCGTGGACCCGTGGCGCTACGGCTCGCCCGCGTACGACGCCTGCGCCGACGATCCCCACGCGACGGCGATGACGCTCGCGGAAAAAGCGGCGAAGTACGACGAGCTGGCGCCGCGCCTGCACATCCACCCCGACGACAAGCGCGTCCACAACGTCACGCTCTTTGCGCCGCACACCGAGGAGGACGGCACGTGGGAAGACGTGATCGACTGGCATACGGGTGAGAACGACGGCCTGTGGACGGGGCTCTACATCGCGTCGCAGGCGTTCCGCTACGCGGAGACCGGCGATGCCGACGCGCTCGCGAACCTCGACGTGATGATGGACGGCATGGAGATCGGCATGGCCATCACCGGCGTTCCGGGAATCTTTACCCGCGAGTATATCCCGCCCGATATCGTGGGGATGTCGTGCCCCGCGAATCCCTCGCAGTACGTCCCCGACGAGGAAAAAGACGACAACAGGTGGGTGAAGGTCGACACCGACGGCACCATCCTGATCTACGATGCGGGCGCGGCCGACTGGGTGCGCACCGCGCACGTCGTGCCCGAGGAATTCGCGGGTTGGTGCTGGCTCGACAACGTATCGCAGGACGAATACGCGGGGCACATGCTGGCGCTCGCGGCGATCCTCAAGCTCGTGGACGACGCGGACATTCACGCGCGGGCGACGGAGCTCGCGCGCAAGGTCGCCGTCCACCTGATGACCAACGATATGGCGTTCGTGGACTGGGACGGCCGCGTGGTCGAACACGGAAGCCTGTGGCCGCTATCGTTGTTGGATTTCCCCGCCTTCAATGCCGTTCTCGGGCTTTCTTACATCCTCATCGGCGCGGACGCGACGGACGACCCGGACCTCGAGGACTATTACGAGAACTGCCTCCTCCAGCGCGACGGGCCGCACGACTGCCTGGACCGATACCTCACGCCTCCGTCGTCGTTCGCCGACTGGCTGTGGTTCACGGGGCTGTATTTCGGCAGCCGCGACGCCTGCAAGTCGAACTGGAACAACTTCGCGATGATGTGGCTGGGGATGTTCCAATTCATCTGGTACGAACACGACCCGGCGCTGCGCGCGACGGCGCAGGACATCTATGAAAACAAGATGTTCTACTTCCCCGGCAACGACCGGCAGATGGCGAACCAGCAGAACGCCGGATGGTCGATTCTCTACGCCGGGATGAAAGCCATGGGGCCGGGGACGACCGGCGCGGACACGGACGCCGTGCGCGATGCAATGTGCGGCCTGCGTCAGTTCCCCGAGTCGAAGACGTCGCCCGAAATCCACGTGGGCGAGGCCGACTACCCAACCGACTGGGATTGCCAGAGTCGCTTCCCCTCCGAGTATCTGACGTTCGATCCCGTGCCGGTCTACCAGCGCTGCCCGCGCACGTTCCTGTGGTGGGCCAATCCCTACGAGCATCAGAACTGCGATGCGAATCCGCAGCTCGTATTCCAGCCCGCGGACTATCTGCTGCCCTACTGGGCCGCGCGGTATTTCGGATTTGTCGGCGAGGACGACTAGTGACGCGCGCCGCGCGTCGCCCGACCGCCTCGAAACGCGAGCCGCGCGTTGCGGACGTGTTCGGACTCGCGTTGGCGTTCGCCGGTCCCGCCGTTTTCGCGCTCGGCTTCGTGTGGATGCTCGCCGCCGTGCGCGCGTGTTCGGCTCCCGCGCCCGCGATCGTGACGTACCCGGACGACTTCGGGGTGCGTCGAATCATGATCGACGCGGGACACGGCGGCGAAAACGAGGGCACGCGAACGTGGTGGGGGAAGCGCGAGAAGGACCGCAACCTGGATTTCGCGCTCGGCCTCGCCGAGCATCTGCGCGCGGGCGGGCACTGGGAAGCGCTGGTCACGCGCGAGACCGACGTCGATCTGCCGAACTCGCAGCGGCCCGAGATCGCAAACGCGGCGGGCGTGGATCTCTACGTCAGTCTTCACGGCAACGGCGCGGTCGACGTACGCACGGGCTTCGGCGTGATCTGGTATCTTGCGCAAAACGACCCGCGCAGCACCTTGCTGGCCGACACCCTCGCCGGCGCGCTGTTTGACGGCGGATTCCGCCGAGATTTCAGCATGGGGCCGCGCTTCACCGAACCGCGCGGGCCCGAGGCGCCGGAGGAATTCACTTATCAGCGAACGCACGAATCGCTGCCGGTGTACGTGCGTGAGCGCACCGACCACCGCATGATTTGGCCCGCCACCATGCCCGCCGTGCTCATCGAGACGCACTACATGACGAATCCCGTCGAGGCGTGGCAGTTTTCGTTCGACCGCACGCGCGCGCGGCTCTTCGCGGCGATCGAGCGGGGGCTCGTCGATGCCATTGCCGCGGGCGTGCTTGAACCGCTCCCGAAACCGGCGACGAAGAAGTAGCTCCGAACGGAATCAGGCCAAGTGCTGACCGACCACGGCAAGTCCCGCGACGTCGTGCACGTCGACCGCGAGCGCGGGGATGCGCGCGACGAGATCGATTTCGGGGATGCGGGCGAGGAAACCGCTCATGACCTCGCCCTCGGCGGCGGCGACGCGGTCGAGATCGGCGGAAAGGTCGGCGAGCGCGTCCACGAGCGGAGCGTATTCGGCGGGGATTTCGCCCAGCGCCGATTCCACGGCGGCGAGCGCCGCGTCGGGATCGCCGGTCCACAGCGGCTCGTGCACGCGGTTGAAGACGACCGCGCCGATGGGCAGGCGCTTCTCCACGAGCCGGTCGCGAAAATACGCGGCCTCGTCCACCGCCGGGTGGCGCGGCGTGGTGACGACGACGAAAACGGTCTCGGGATCGGCGATGAGGCGCTGCACCGCGCCCGCGCGCGCCTTGAAGCCGTCGTAGAGTCCGTCGAAGGCGAGGAAAAACTCGGACAGGTCGGCGAGCGTCTGATAACCCGTTCCCTTTTCGAGCACCTTGAAGATGATCTCGGCGCCCTTTTGCGCGAAGCGGAACCCCATCTTGCCCGCGAGCAGGTAGGGTTTCACGAACCACTGCACGACCTTGCCGTCGAGGAACTCGATCATGCGGCGCGGCGCGTCGAGAAAATCGAGCGCGTGCTTGGTGGGCGGGGTGTCGAGCACGATGAGTTCGTAGTCGGTGTTGCCGGCGATCTCGTAGAGCTTTTCCATCGCCGAGTATTCCTCGCTGCCCGCCAGCGCGCCCACGACCTGCTGATAGTAGTGGTTGCGCAGGATGCGGTCGCGGGTCTCGGCGTTCGGCGCGATGCGATCGACGAGGTCGTCGAACGTGCGTTTCACGTCGAGCATCATGCCCCACAGCTCGCCCTTCGCGCCCGGGCCGAGGGCAACGCGGCTCGCTTTGTTTCCGAGTTCCGCGAGGCCCAGCGAATCGGCGAGGCGCCGCGCGGGATCGATGGTGAGCACGAGCGTCTTGCGCCCTTCCGTCGCGGCGCGCACGGCGATCGCGGCGGAGACGGTCGTCTTGCCGACGCCGCCCGATCCGCAGCAGATCACCACTCGCCGGCTTTTTACGAATTCCTGGAACGACACGCGCAATCCGCCGTTCGCCGCCGGTCGCTCATTTGAGGCCGGAGGTCATGTCCATGATGGGCAGCATGATCGACAGGATGATGAGCAGCACGACCCCCGCCATGACCAGCAGGATCAGCGGCTCGAGCAGCGACATCATCGCCTGGATCGTGGACGTGACATCGCGGTCGTAGGCGTCGGCGATGCGGAAGAGCATGTCCTCCAGCTCGCCGGTCTGTTCGCCGACCGCGACCATATGAATCACCATCGGCGGAAACACGCCGGAGTTTTCCAGCGGCTTCGCGATCGACTGCCCCTCGCGAATGTTGTCGCGGGAATATTCGATCGCCTTTTCGATGATGACGTTGTTGACGACGTTTTTGACGATGTTCATCGCGTTGATGATCGGCACGCCCGATTGCAGCAACGTGGCCAACGTGCGCGAGAAACGGCTGACGGCGGTCTTGCGGATGATCGCGCCGAAGATCGGCATTTTTAGAACGAAGGCATCCCAGGTTTTGCGCCCCTTGGGGGTCGCCTGCCAGCGCTTGAACGCGTAAAACGCCGCGCCCATCACCGCGAGGATCAGCCACCAGTAGCCGCGCGCGAAGTTGGCGAACGTGAGCAACGCCATCGTGATCGGCGGCAGCGCCTTGTTCATGCCCGCGAAGATCTGCGAGAGCTTCGGGATGACGAAGACCAC
>JADLEX010000030.1 GCA_020845895.1 Deltaproteobacteria bacterium
AGGGCGGGGGTCCCGCCCCTATCGCCACGCACGTCCGTTATGCTAGTTTTGAATGTCTGTTCGACGACGCAAACGTTTTGACGGGTCGTCTCGAATCGCGGATGGAGGATGTTGTCATGTCCCGCAAAGCGGCGGCGATCGCCGTCACGTTGACCGTACTGACCGCGTGCGCGGTCGTATTCTTGGCGTCGCCGAAGGATGACCTCTCGGCGGCCGATGTCTTCGCCAACGGCGCGGTCGGCCCGCACGCCATGGACCCTGTCCTGCCCGTCGTGTTGCCCGCGCCCACATGGCCGCCCCGCGTGGTGAGCGCCTTCCCCAACACGTCGTATTTCTACGCCTTCGACAAGATCTACCTGTTCGGCTACATCGACGGCACCACGTACACCCTCTACAACGCGGGCGGTTCGCCGATCCAGAGCGGCACGCTCAACGACGGTGAGCACGTTGCGTTCAACATTCTCACGGGTGTGTATCGCCTCGACGCGTCGGACCTCATCGCCGTGCTCGTGGGCAACGCCGCCAACAACATCGTCGGCTACTACGCGGTCAACGAGCATTCGCTCGCGGTGGGCAACAAGTTCTACAGCTACCAGTACGCCACCGGCGCGGATATGAAGCAGATCGCGTTCGCCTACCAGAACGGCACGACGATCCAGGCGTTCAACATGGATACCGACGTGTCGCTGGGCACGACGACCATCGACGCCGGCGAGCACTGGGTGCTCAACACCGTCGCGAGCCGCGACAAGTACATCAAGACGATCGCCAGCAAGCCGATCTCGATCCTGAACTTCAGCGACATCGGCTACGCGGTGCCCGCCTCGACGGGCCTGTTCTCGGGCAAGCTGTTCCTCGGCTACGCGGGAACCACGAGCGGCAACGCCGACGTCGTCGTGTCGAGTTTCACCGACGGCAACACCGTCACCGTGACGAACTCGACCACCAACGCGGTGATCTTCACCGGCACGCTGGCGCGCGGAGAGATGTGGCGCCAGACCTTCGTGGACATGTACTTCAAGGTCGAATCGTCGGCGAACGTGTCGGTCAACGTGGTTCCGTATATCGGCGCGGCGGGCGATTACCACTACATGTCGATCGCCTCCGACGACGTGGGCACGCGCATTGGCATCGACTTCTTCTTCACCACGGTGAACGGCCAGATCGACGTCTTCGCGTACGAAGACGCGACCAACATCACCGTCACCGACACGCGCGGCACGGTGAGCCCGGGCGACGACCTCGTGGCGTGGTCCGGCACGCTCGATCAGGGCGGCCACCAGATGGTTTCGTCCTACATGACGCAGTGGCACGTGGCCGCCGACAAGGGCGTGTCCGTGTTCACGAGCTTCGGCACGCAGGCGGGATCGGAGTTCATTCCGCTCTACGGCATCATCCTGGAGTGCGACAACGACGGCGACGGCCATGACGGCCCGCAGTGCGACGGCGACGACTGCAACGACTGGGACGACACGATCTATCCGGGCGCCGAGGAGATCAACTGCGACCGCATCGACCAGGACTGCGACGGCGAGGACCAGTGTCTGTGCGAGGGACCGGAAGACTGCGACGATGGCATCTTCTGCAACGGCGCGGAGGAGTGCGACACGCAGACCGGACTGTGCGGGCCCGGCGACTTCCCGTGTCCGGACGACGGGCTGTATTGCACCGGTCGCGAGCAGTGCAACGAGACGACGGACGCCTGCGAGCAAAAGCAGGTGCCGAATTGCCCCGATGACGGCGCGTACTGTAACGGCGACGAGATCTGCGACGACACCCTCGACATGTGCGGTCACACCGGCAATCCGTGTCCGGACGACGGCGTGTTCTGCAACGGCTACGAGGAGTGTAACGAGCTGTCCGACACGTGCGAGACGAACGTCGTCTGCGAGGACGACGGCTCGTTCTGCAACGGTGACGAGTCGTGCAACGAGGCCGAACAGACCTGCGACCACACCGGCAACCCGTGTCCCGAGGGCGAGGTGTGCGTGGAAAGCACCGATATTTGCGAAGCCCCCGAGGGCGACGACGATCTCGAACCGCCGGCCGATGACGACGAAGAAGATCCCGGCCCGACCCCCGCGGGCGAAAAGGAAGAAGACGCGGGCTGGCCCGAGGGCCAGGTCACCGGCGGTTGCTGCGGCTGTGGGGACAACGGCACGGACGACTGATCGTCATTCTAGCTGAACGATGATGGAACGGCGTCCCGCAAGGGGCGCCGTTTCTCGTCATGTGGCCCAGCCGCCCCCGGCTGTGCACGGCGTTCGCACAGCCGGGGGCGGCTGTGCCACATGCTGTCTCGCGACTTCGAAACCGAGCCGTTCCGACGGATCTTACAGATTCAGCACCTTTTGGAAGTGCTCGTAGATCTTGCGGTTCGCGTACGACGGAAACCCGATCGACGTGTAGTGCGTGAGCGGCATGAAGTGCACGGTGGGTTTGCCGTAGGTGTCGCGCGTCTTGAGCACGATCTCGCGCGGGATGATGTCGTCGATCGCGCCGTTGACCATCACGAGCCGCGCGGGATCGATCCGGTCCGCGTAGCGCGCGGGGTCCACCGGCCCGAATGCGGGTTCCACCGCGGCGCGAAGCTGCGTAGGGGCGATGTTCTCGCGTTCCATCACGGCTTCGCGCAGCTTGTACACGCGCGAGAATCCGCTCTCGGCCACGATGTCGGGCAGATGCGCGCCGGTGACGAGAAACCCCGCCGCCTCGACGCGCCCGTCGGATTCCATCGTCAGTGCGCCGATGATGCCGCCGAGGGAAATGCCCATCACGGCCGTCTTGTTCTTGTCCACGTACGGAAGCGTGTCGAGATAATCGAGGGCCCGGCGCGCGTCGATCACCGCCTGGCGGATCTGAATCGCGCTGTATTCGAGCGGCTTGTCGGGCTTGAAGAACGTCTCACGGCGGCGCAGCGCAATGACCGTGAATCCCCGCTCGGCGAAATACTCGGCGTAGGGTTTGACGATGTCGTACGGGCCTCCGGTCGGCGGCAGCAGCACGAGCGCCGGGGTCTGCCGACCTTCGTCCTTGGGCGAATAGAAGTACGCCTTCGCGTTCTTCTCCCTCATCTTCTCCATGTCGCGCGCGCGCCATTTCAGGCCGCGCTCGACGTACTTGCCGTGGTCCTTCGTCTTGCCCTCGATGATCGGCGCGATCGGATTCGCGCGGTCGTACGCGAACTCGGGGATCTCCTCGCGCGCCAGCGCCGGGGGCGACGCGGCCATCGTCCCCTCGAATCGGTACGTGGCGCAGCCGGACACGAGCACGACGGCAAGCGCGGCGACGAGCGACATTCCCGCGAAACGGCGCATGGGCGATCCCCCGAATGAGCGCGCACGTTAGCAGGGGAACGCGCCCGGCGACAACCGCTCGGAGCGCCGATTGCGTTGACACCCAAAAAACGCGCGTGATATGAAACCTGCGTCTTTCCTCTCCAGCGGGATTTTCCAACGCATGGCGGTCATTTCGATCACCAATCAAAAGGGCGGTGTCGGCAAAACCACCACCGCGATCAACCTGGGCGCCGGGCTCGCCCGCAAGGGTTTGCGCGTGCTGCTCGTCGATCTCGACGCGCAGTGCAACGCCACGCAGTTCCTGTACCGCCGCCTGGAAGACGATGAGCCCGGCGTGTGCGAAGCGCTGCTCGACGAACGTCCCCTCGCGAAAATCGTGGTCAAGACCAAGGTGGACGGGCTCGACCTCGCCCCCGCGGGCGACAGCCTGGCCAACGCCGACCTCAACCTCGCCAGCCTGATGGGACGCGAGCGCTATCTCGCGAATCTGATCGACGACAAGGCGCTGCGCGCGTACGACCACATCCTCATCGATACCGGGCCGTACCTCGGATTGCTGACGATCAACGCCTTCGTGGCTTCCGACGCGCTGATCGTGCCCGTGAGCTGCGAGTACCTGCCGCTGCTCGGGCTCAAGTTTTTGCTCGAAACCGTGGACAAGGTGAAGCGCAAGCTGCACCCCGATCTGGAGATTCTCGGATTTCTCCTGACGATGGTGGACCGCCGCGAAAAGATCACCGGCGAGGTCGAGCAGGTGATGCAGTCCCGGTTCGGCGATCGGTTGTTTCAGACCCGGATTCGGATTAATACCAAGCACAAGAGCGCGCCGCACGCCCGGGAGACGATCTTCCAGTATGAGGGTTCCGCCTCGGGGAAAGGGACGCAGGATTTTGCGGCCCTGACCGAAGAGGTGCTCGCGCGTCTTTCAGGAGGCAAGACCCGTCATGGCCAAAAAGCCCGGTAGCAAAGGCTTCGATTCCATCTTCGACGCGACCGAGACGAAATCGGCGAAGACCGCGCGCGCGCGAAAGACCGCCGCGAAAACGAGTACGCCCGCCGGCGCGCCCGCGGCACCGAGCACCGAGGCGAAGCCCGAAAACGGAAACGGCAACGGATTCGAGCCGTACGACATCGACCGCTTCTCGGTCGTCAAGACGCTGCTCAAAACGCACGAGGACGAGGTCATCTACCGCAAGTCCAAGGAAGACCGGCTGCTCATCACGGGCATTTCGCTCGTGGCGGGTGTCGCGATCGGCGCATTTCTGATCCGCGCCCTGTGCGGCGCGACGTGCACGGGAAGCTGGATCTACTCACTCCTCTTCCGGCTCTTCTTCGCCGGAATGGTCGGTCTGACCGGGTTCACCATCGCGGCGATGATGGAACTCAATCGTACGAGATTGCAGGACCTGCTCGCGATCGTGGTGAAGATTCACGAACAGTTCCGGCTCTTCGACGACGGCGTGTACGACAACTCCGGATCGGCGTTCCTGCCGAACACCTACAAGTTCGTCGGCAGCATCAACGACGACGAAACGAACTACGCCCTGCTCGTGCTGAAAGTCGCCTCGGTGGTGACGGCGGTCTTCGTCCTCTTCTTCGTCTGATCGCCGCGCAGCCGAAAACGACCGCCGGGCTCGAACGGGCGCCGGCGGTTTTCGTTTGGACGCCATGACGAATCGCGCAACGCACTCCGCTCCCTTGTCCGGCCGCGCACCGCGAGCCTTCCGATGGTGGTGCGTCGCGACGGGAATCCTCACCGCCGTTCAGATCGCACTCCCGCTCGTCGGCGTGCCGGGCTACGAAGCCGCCGAAATCCAGACGATCTGGTTCGCCACCGTCGCGGGACACCTCGCCATCGCATGGCGGCGTCATCACGCGCACACGCCCTTGCTCGCGTCGACTTCAGCCTCCGCGCTGGCGACTGCGGGGCTGTGGATCGCGTGCGTCGCGGCGGTGTTCGCCGCGGGCATCGCGCGCGGCGCGTGCGACGCCTCCCGCGACGTCTGGTGGTTTCTCGTGCTGCCCGCTCCGGCCATCGTGCTCGGCACGGCGTGGGGGGCGTTCCTGTCGTCGCTCCCAATGAGCCCGCGCCGAACGCACCTTGCCTACGTCGGCATCGTCGCCGCGCATCTCGCGTGGGAACTCGTCGGCATCCGCACGGAGGCGATGACCTTCGCCTACAACGCGCTGCTCGGCTATTTCCCGGGCCCGGTGTACGACCGCGCGGTGCGGATCACCGTGACGCTCGCCGCCTCGCGCGCCCTCGCCCTCGCCGAGGCGACCGCGCTCTTCGCACTGGCCGCTCTCATCGCGCGCCGCCGAGAAAGCCCGCCGACCCATTCGGTCGCCCCCATCGCGACGCTGTTCGCGGGTGTCGCCGCGACGATCGCGCTCGCGGTGATCGGGCCGCGCCTCGACGCCTCGACCGACCGCGCGAAAATCGATGCCACGCTCGGCGCGATTGCACGTGGGCCGAACGTAACGATGCACGTTCCCGAGGACACGCCGCCGGACGAAGCGCGCCTGTTGCTCATCGACCTGGAGCATCGGTTCTCGCGCCAGACAAAATGGCTTGGTCTGGACCATCCCGAGCCCGTTGACGCCTACTACTACCGTTCGGCGCGAGAGAAAAAGCGCCTGACCGGCGCGGGCGACACGCAGTGGGCGAGCTGCTGGAACCGCGAAATGCACATGACGGTTGAGCGTCCGCCGCACACCGTGCTCAAGCACGAGGTCGTTCACGTACTGGCCGAGCCGTGGGGTTTGCCGGGGCTCGGGTTCTCACGCGTTCTCGGTATTACCGAGGGCCTCGCCGTCGCATCCGAAGTGTGGCGCGAAGACTGGACGATCCCCGATTGGGCCGCGGCAATGAAGTCCGTCGGTCGCCTACCCGATCTCGCCGACATCTCCGGCCCGACCGGCTTCTGGCGCCTCTCCGGCACGCGCAGCTATCTCGCGTGGGGAGGATTTCTCACGTGGCTGCGCGAGCGGCATTCGACCGACGCACTCGCACGCGTGTATCGCACCGGCGACTTTAGCGAGGCATTCGGAAAGAGCCTGCGCGAGCTGGTGGACGAGTGGGAGGTGTCGCTCGACGCTATCGCCGTGCCGCCCGATCTCGGCCGCGTCGCCGCGTACCGCTTTTTTCGCCCGTCGCTCTTCGAGGGCCGCTGCGCCCGCACGGTCGGCACGCTGGAAGAAGATGGCGCTCGCGCGCTCGAGGCCGGCCGCGCGCAAAAATCCGTGCGGCTTTTCGGCGACGCACTCGACCTTTCCGGCGGCGATTCGCGCCACCGACGCGACCTCATGGCCGCGCTCGTCGCGGCACGCCGCCTGGACGAAGCCGAGCGAGAGGCGGCCGAGATCTTCGCGGCGGAGGGCTCGGAGTTTTTCGCGACGCCCGAGCCCGGCAAACCCGTGCGCGGCAACCTGCTCGCGGCCACGCAGGCCCGGCTCACGCAGGCCGCCCTCGCGTGGCGGCGCAGCGATCTCGATGCCGCCCGGCGGCTTTACGACGACGTGCGTTCGTTCGGCATGGGCGACGGCAACCGGCGCGAGGCGATCGTGGCGATTTACGCGCTCGACACCGCCTCGATCGAACCCCTACTCCGCCGGTATCTCGTCGAACCCGACGCCGAGGGCGCGCGCTGGCACGATCTGCACGCAGCGCTCGATGCGCGGCCCGACGCCGCCGTGGTGCGTTATCTGCTCGGGCGCAGGCTTTTCGGCGCGCGGCGGTTTGACGACGCGACCTCGCACCTCGACGCCGCGCTCGCGCTCGACCTGCCTGACGATGCCCTCACGCGCGAGGCGTGGCGCACGTTGGGTCGCGCGTATTACGAGGCCGGGCGGTTCGCCGACGCGGCGGTCGTGTTCTCGGAACGCCGCCCCGCGAACCTCTCCGAGGGCGCGCGCCTCGACGCCGACGAGTGGGTCGATCGTTGCCTGTTCGCCGCGGCGTTTCCTCCAACCATCCAAATCGACCTCGTCGGCGGAACCGGCGACGACGATTGACGGCACTGCCCCTTGCCGCCGCGCCGACCCTTCGATAACGTCCGACTCGCATGACGACTGAACTGTCGATCGCCCGTACGCGCGTTCGCGCCGTGTGGCTCATCGCCGCGAGCCTCGCGCTCTTCGCGTGGATCTCGCCGGCGTTCGCGTTGCTCTTCGCCGCGACAACGCTGGTCGATCGCGCCCTCGCCCACGCCGCCGCGCGCGACCGATCGCGCCGCCTGGCCGCCGTCGTGAGCGCGGTCATGAACCTCGGCGCGATCCTCGCCCTGCACAACCTGCATCGATTCGCGGACGTGCTGGCCGCGTGGCCCGGCCTGATGGGCGCGGCGCTGAACGAGGGCGGCACCATCGCGGCGCTCCCCATCGGCTGGTCGCTCCTCTTCGCGCAGAACCTCGCGCACGTGCTCGCCATCGCGGGCAGGCGCGCGACGCCGACGGAGTGCATCCTCGACCATTCGCTCGCCGCCGTGTTCTTCCCGCGCATGTGGGCGGGCCCGATGGTCGATCCCGGCGCGTTCGCGCGGAAAATTCGCACACCGGCACGGCTCGCGGGCGAGCGGCGCGGCCGCGCGATCTGGCACGGCGCGCTCGGCGCGATCAAAATCGTCGCCGTCGCCGACTACCTCGCGCTCAACATGGTGGACAAGGTCTTCGATCTGCCCACGCTATTTTCCACCACCGAGGTGATTTTCGCGCTCTTCGCGAATGCGCTCGTCTTCGCCGCGCTTTGGTCGGGCGCGTGCGACATCGCCGTCGCCGTCGGACTGCTGCTCGGTTTCGATCTTCCGGACAGCTTCGCGTCGCCCGCCATGGCGAAGGGCCCGCGCGACTACTGGCGCCGTTTTCTCGCTCCGCTCACATCCGCGCTCCGCGATGCGGTGTACAGGCCGCTCGCGGGCGGGCCCGATGCCTCGCGCATCCGGCGCGCACTCGCCGCATTCGCGCCGCCCCTGCTCGTCGGCGTCGTTGTGGGTCCGAGCGAAACCACGCTCGCCTTCGGCGCCTTCGTCGGCGCCACGCTTTTCGTGGCGATGCTGATCTCGCGCAAAAACTCGGGAGAAACACCAAGCTTCGCCGCGCGCGCGATCGGTTGGCTGCTGACGTTCCTCGCCATGACCGCCGCGTGGACGCTGTGGCGCGCGCACGATTTGCAGACCGTGTCCGACCTCGCGTCGATCCTGCCGCTCGGCATTTACGAAACGCCGAACCTGACCACGACGGTGATCGCGGTCTTCGCCGCCGCGCAGCTCGCCGCGTTCACCCCCGCGCCGTGGGTGGCGAAGATCCGCGACGGCTTCGCGCGGCTGCCGTGGCCGGTGCAGGTCGCGGCTGGACTGGTCGTCGCGTGGCTGCTATGGCGCGTGAACGCGGTGTCCGAGGTGCCTTTCGTGTATGAACGGATGTGAGGTCCGATGCCGTCGTTTTTCCCCGACCATACCGACTTGGGAATCGGCCACGCGCTCGTGACGATGCGTGCGGACGAAGTGGCCGCCGTCGCCGACATCATGATGGCGTCGGAGCCCTGGGCGAAATACGGCTACGAGCGGCGCACGATCGAGGACTTCCTTGTGGGCACGGTCGAAGCGGGCATGGCGCGCGTCGTGACGCCGACCGACGGGCCGCGCGAGGTCGTCGGCGTGGCGACGGTGCAGCCGGGCTTTCTGGGCGGGCGATATCTGGAACTGCTCGCGCTGCGCGCCGAACGTCGCGGGCGGGGCCTGGGGCGGCGTATCATCGAGGCGGTCTGCTACGAGATGCCCGTCCACATGCGCGACCTGTTCGTGCTCGTCGCGGATTCCAACGCAAAGGCGATCGCATTCTATCGCCACCTCGGTTTTCGCGACGTGGGTGACCTGCCCGGCCTCATCCGCCTCGGCAAAACCGAGCGCCTGATCTGGCTGCGGTTTCGCTGATGACGCGATCGCGATGATGACGAGGATGCGAAAGGTCGTGCTGTTCGTGCGCGAACTCACCGGTTCGTTATTTCGCGCGGCGCATTTTGACGTGCGTCAAGGCGGCACGAAGAGCGGCGCGGTACGGTGCGGGCGTGTTCAGGGAGTCCGGCGATGAGCCACGCAAATCACGCACCCACAAATTCCGCAGCGAATTCTCCAAAGTTGCCCATCCTCGTGTCCTACCGCAAGACGCCGCTCACCGCCCGTGACGAACAAAAGCTCGCGACCGACATCGGTATTCTCAGGGCATTCACGCATGTGTATTGCCGGAAGCTCCACGGCGCGAAAACGGACGACCTGTGCCCGGACTGCGCGGCGCTGCTCGGGTATTCGATCGAGCGGCGCACGCGCTGTCCCCTCGATCCCAAGCCCAAGTGCAAGGAATGCCCGGTCCACTGCTACAAGCCCGCGTTGCGCAAAAAGATGCAGGACGTCATGCGCGTCGCCGGGATGCACTTCGTCTTTCGCGGACGCGTGGACTGGCTCGTGAAGTACTTCCTCGCGTCGTAGTTCCGGAAGATCGCCGCCCTACGCCGTCACCTCAGCCTTGCGCGTGAAACGCCGCAGCGCCCGACGAATGAGCTTGTCGATGGAATATGCGACGAAGAGCACCGAATCGCGCAGGTCGAAGACCGGGTTCGGCATTTTGAAATAGAACGGCAGCGTGAACATGAGCTGCTTCGCACCGATGGGGCAGCCGCCGACGCGCCGGATCTTTCTCGCGCGGATCGTGCCCTCGACGCGCGTGCACGTGCCGATGAGAAACGCCACGCCGTCCCCCGCGTCCACATCGCCCTTGAAGACACCCGTCACGATCGCGCCCTCGCGCGCCTTCGCCACCGAGCCGGGCCGCCGCTTGTCGATGGTACCAAGGCACCCCTTCACCGCGCCCAGGCATCCGCCGTGGCACAACCGCCCGCGCACGGGATCGACGCCCGAATAAAACCGGATGGGCGACTTGAGTTTCTGGATGTCCTGGTACTCGCTTTCGTGGCCCGCCGTCGCCGCGCGCAGTTCCTCGATCTCGACGTCGCCCTCGACGCGCACGTCGCCGATCTGCCGTGGGCCGTAGCCGCGCTCCATCGCCTGCATCAGGTGCACCACCTGGTGCGGCTCGTGATGCAGCAGGCGGCAGGCGACAAGGTCCATCGCGACGGGATCGTCCGCGACGAGGATCGCGCCCATGGGAATCGGTCTCGGCGCGGACTCGAACCCCGTGCCGATCGTCACCGCGTCCACGATCACCGCGTCGGGGTAGCCCATCTCCAGCACGTCCACGACTTTTTCGTCCACGCGATCGTCGTGGTAGAGCATGCGCTCTTCGTGCGTGAGAATGCCGATGTTGAGCTTCAGCGCGCACGTGACCTGGCAGAAGATGTGGTACTTGAGCTTGGGCATCCAGATCATCGTGTCGGCCTCGGCGAGGCTCCGCGCGACCTTCATGGTCTTGTGGTGCATCGCGCGACGCAGCGGCACGGTGACCGTGGGCTCGGTGTTGAAATCCACCACGCGCGCGCCGGCCCGCGCAAGCTCGAAGTAACCCGCTTCGGCGAGAAACAGCCGCGACGGCACGCCGAAGCCGCTCGACTCGCCGACCGTCACCTCCGCCGCGCCGCCCTCGCGCGCCCAGCGGATCGCCTCGGCCACGATTTTGGGATCGGTGAACGAATCGTGGATGTACTTGCGGTTGGCCGTGACGACGTTGGGTTTGATGAGCACGCGCCCGCGCGGCCGGATGCCCAGCTCGGCGAGGCTCTCGTTCACGATCTCGCGCACGCGGTCCGGCTCGGCGGTGTTGCACCGCCGCACGATCACGCGGTACGAGCGCGGTCGCGCCAACCGTTCGTCGATCTTCGCGCGCAGGTCGGTCAAGCGATGACCCCCATGAATCGCGTTCAGGATGCGCCGCGCGCTGCCGCGCGGTCAAGTCGGGGGGCGTTACGTTGCGGCCCTCACCCCTTCCCCTCTCCCGTCATGACGGGAGAGGGGTGGAGAGCGAAGCGAGCCGGGGTGAGGGTGTCAGCGGATCCGCCAAAAAAACTATGACGGCCCAAAAACGACCCCGGGCGGCCTATCGGCCGCCCGGCGTCATCTCGTCGTTGCTCAGCGGGGCGGATCAACCGCAGCAACCGCCGTCATCGTCGTCGTCATCGTCGCCCGCGCCGCCGTCGTCGTCTGCGCCGGCATCGTCGTCACCGGAGTCGTCGTCGCCGGCGGAGTCGTCATCCGTCGCGTCGTCGTCGGTGTCGTCATCGGCCGGGGGTCCTTCGACCACGTTGAAGCTCACCTCGTCGGTATCCATGAACTCGCCATCGCCGACCGTGAGTTCGAAGGTCACCGTCCCCACGACCGTGGGCGTGAAGGTGTTGGTCTGGCCGAAGGCCGACGGCATCGTTACGGGCTCGCCCGCGATCTGCACCCACTTGTAGCTGAGCGTGTCGTTCTCGGTGTCGGTGCTGGCCGAACCGTCGAGCGTACCGATCGCACCCGCGGCCACGTCGCCGTCCGCGCCGGCGTCGGCGGTCGGCGGGCCGTTGAACAGGCCCTCATAGTGCACGCGGCCCTCGCCCATGCCCACCGCGTAAGCGTATTCCTTGCTCACGCGGTCCTCGTCCATGGCGATGAAACCGCCGCCGACCGCGCCCTCGTCGCCCATGCCCTTCACGACTTCCCACGTCTTGCCGCCGTCTTCGGTCTTGATGATCGCGCCGGTGTGCGCCGCGAACGCCACGACGCTGACGTCGCACGCCGCGAAGCCGAGGTTGCCGTCCACCATCCAGATGTCGCCGATCGCGTACGCGCCGTTGCCCATCGGCATCGGGTCGGGGATCTCGGCCTCGTTCCACGTCGCGCCGCCGTCGTCGGTGTAGCGGATCGTGTTGAGCACCTTGGCGCTGTATTCCTCGCCCGTGATGATCGCGCCGTGCTGCTCGGTGCCCATCGAGATCTTGTAGGGCAGATAGCCCATGCCCTCGGCCAGCTCGATCCACGTTTCGCCGCCGTCCTCGGTCTTGAACAGGCCCTCGCCGATCACGGGCGCTTTCGCGCCGCCTTTGCCTTCGAGCAGATCGCGCTCGTGGCGCATCAGCGCCGATCGGCGTAGCAGCACGGTTTCGGTGTATTCCGCGGGCGTCATGAAAGCCGAGATCGCTTCCTCGATCTCCTGATATCCCGTCGCCGCGAAACCGAGCTCGGGCGTCAGAAACGACAGGTCCGTGGTCCCGCCGACCTCATAGTTGAAGGGCGGCGTCACCTCGTCCCACGTCGCGCCGGCGTCGTCGGTCTTGAACAGCTTGTTGGGGTCGCCCATCAAAAAGCCGGTCATGTCGTCGATGGTTTCGATCTGCGTGAGGCCCACCGTGCCTTCCGGCCAGTCGATGTCGGCCATGTCCCAGGTCACGCCTCCGTCGGTGCTGCGCCAGATCGCGGGGCCGATCAGGAACATGCATCCCCAGCACGCCGGGAATGGATTGCTCTCGATGCAGTCCTCGGGCATGGCCATGCCGACCATCACGCCGTTGCTGGCGTCGAAAAAGTCCGTCGCCAAGTGCGTGAAGCTGTTGAACAGGATCATCGCCTGGCACGGGTCGCTCAGATCGACCTCGTCATAGCCGGTCAGGTTGACGGTTTCGCCGCCGTCGTCGGTGGTCCAGCCCCACTCAAATCCCGCCTCGCCGACCTGGTTGATGCCCAGGATGAAGGCGTGGTCGGCGTCGATGGCGCCGATGTCCATGAGCAGGGGGAACTGACCCTGATAGACGCCGCCGCCCATCGTCCAAGTCCCGGTTTGGGCCGCGTCCGCCGTTCCCGGCAGCGCGACCATAACCAACGCAATCACAAGAAGATGTCTCCACATGGCCGTTTTCTCCGTCCCAAGGTGTCGAATGCGCCACACGCACGCGGGGCGATGTAACGCCACGCCTGCGCGGCAATGCGTCGTCGCACGCTGGCGCCGACGGGGGAAAAGCGTATCCCTCCGGGCGGGCGCGTGTCAATCAAAAAGTGAATGGCGGTTCAGTCGATCACGGGGCGTGGGGCTTGCGGCTTGAGGCGTGAGGTGTTGGGTTTGAGGCTTGGGCCAAGCCTTGTGGCTCGGCCTAGCCAAACTTGTGGCCCGGCCGCCCCCGGCCGGGGATGGCTACGCCAAGGGTTTTCGATAGAATGCCGGCCATGAGCACCGAAACCGTCCCCCGCGCGGCCTATATCATCTGGGGCGCGATCTTCGCGTCGATCTTCTTCTACGCGGGCATCGCGATGGCGCTGCGCATGTCGGGCTTCGCCGAAGCCCAGGGCGCGCCGGTCGAGATGCTCATGGCCGTGCTGGGCTCGATGGCGCTGTTTGTCGGCGTGTTCTCCACGGTCGTCGTTCCGCGCATGCTCGGGCGCCTGCCGCTCATGACGTATTCCATCCTGCGCGCGGCGCTCGCCGAGTCGGTCGCTGTCTTCGGCCTCGTTCTGATGATTCTGGGCGCGCCGATCCCCGTGGGCATCGTCTTCTTCGTCGCGTCGGCGATCCTGCTGGTCATTGTCCGGCCGCGCCCGCGTGCCGCGACCGCGATCTCAGGCGCGATTTCCGGATCGATACCCGAAAAGTCCTATCAGCGAAACGAGGACGCGCGGCCGATCGTCCCCGAGTGATCCTCACGCGTTCAAGCCGGCGCACGGCGGAGCCGCTCCAGAAGTTCCCGAACCGTAAAACCCGTGCCCGGAACAACCCGGTCCGGCGCGAGTTCGGCCAGCGGAGCGAGCGCGAACGCACGCTCGGCGAGACGCGGATGCGGAATACATAGGTCGCCGTCGTCGATGATCCCGTCGCCGTAGAGCAGGATGTCGATGTCCAGGGTGCGGTCGGCCCAGCGCACGGCGCGGTCGCGCCCGGCCTCGGCCTCGATGGCGAGACACGCGGCCAGCAGGTCTCGCGGCGAGAGCGTGGTTTCGATTTCGGCCACGGCGTTCTGAAACGGGTGCGCCGCGACGCCGCCCTCGGGCGCGGTCTCGATCACGCGCGACACGCGCAACACGACAATGCCCGGCGTCTCGCCGAGTCGCCGCACGGCGAAGGCCAAATGCGCCGCCCGGTCGCCGACGCTGGACCCGAGGCCGAGGTAAGCCACCATCGCCCCGCGCGGATGTTCACCGTCCGCCATTGACCTGCCATGACCCGAGCTTGTCGCGTCGTGTCGGTTTCAGCTAAAACCTTACCGGACCTTCATCCCACATCTTATCGAGGACGCACCCATGCGCAAATCGGCGCTCGGATTCGGACTGGCCGCGCTCATCGTCGTCCTGACGCACGCGGCGGCGTTTCCCGCGGACGGCAGCTACGAGGCGACCTACAAGTCGGCCAAGGAAGGCGACATCGTCGTCATCGACAAGGGCGGCGAGGAGATCACCGTGCGCGTGTGGGGCGTGGCCTGCCCGCACAAGAAACAGCCCTACGCCAAAAAGGCGCGAAACTTCACGCAGAACATGCTCTACCAACGAACCTTCGTGGTGAAGCCGATCGCCACCGCCGAGGACGGCCTGCCATGGGTGGAACTGGTGCTCAAGGAAGGCCCGAACGTGGGGCAGGAACTCGCGCGCAAGGGTCTCGCGTGGGCGAATCCGCAGCACGCCGACCCGGCGATCAAGACGCTCGAATCCGAGGCCCGCGCGGCGAAGGAGGGGCTGTGGTCGCAGGGCAAGCCGGTGCCGCCGTGGGAATACAAGGGCATCGGCAACAAGAAAAAGTAGCCGGGGGCTACGCGCCCAGACGGTGCTTCTGACGCAGGAGCAGCACGAGAAAAAACGGGCCGCCCAGAATCGCCGTGAGCACGCCGACGGGGATCTCGGCCGACGAGTGCAGTGTGCGCGCGAAGGTGTCGCACGCGACCAGAAACGTCGCCCCCGCCAGCGCCGACGCCGGCATCAGCAACCTCTGGTCATGCCCGGTGAAAAAGCGCACGACGTGCGGCACGATGAGACCGACGAATCCGATCGGCCCCGCCGCGCTCACGACCGCGCCGGTGAGCAGCGACGCCGCGACGAAGACGCCTTTTTGCGTGCGGGGCACGTCGATGCCCTTGGCTGCGGCGGCGCGCGCACCGAAGGCGAGCAGGTTCAGGTCGCGCGCGAAAAAAAACAGCGCCGCCGCGCCGACGATCCACGCGGGCACGAGCGAGATCACGGGACGCAGGCCCACCACGTCGAGCCCGCCCATCATCCAGCGCACCATCTGCGCGCTCTCGGTGAAGTCGGCGACGAAGTGCATGAAGAGGATGAGCGCGGAGAACACAAACGAGAGCGTCACCCCCGCGAGCAGCAGCACCGACGTGGGAAACCCCTCGCGCCCGCGCGCCAGCAGGTAGATCACGAACATCGCGACGAGGCTTCCGCCGAACGCGAAGATCGGCACCGGCGTCAGGCCGAGAAACGACGCGTCGAGGCCGAGCTTGATCGCCACCACCGCGCCGAGCGCCGCGCCCGAACTGACACCCAGCGTGTATGGTTCGGCGAGCGGGTTGCGCAAAAGCGCCTGAAACGCCGCGCCCGCCATGGCGAGCGCCGCGCCCGCCAGCGCCGCGAGCAGCGCGCGCGGGATGCGCAGCATGAACAGCAGCGTGGCGTCTGGGTTCTGGTCGCGGGGGATCGACGCATCGAGCGCCCGGTGCACGTCGAGCGGTACCGAGCCGATGAGCGGGCACACCGCGATCACCACGACGAGCGCCCCGAGAAACGGCGCGAGCGTGAGCATGAATCGCGCGGGTGTCAGCGGCTTCATCGCGACACCCCCGGTTCGCGCCGGCCGGGCCATGCCGCGATGAACGGCGTGCCGTCCGGGTGTCGGGCGCGCGTGACCGCGATGCCGTACACCTCGGCGAGTCGCTCGTCGGTCAGCACTTCGGCGGGCGGACCGTCGGCGATGATCCGGCCGCGATCGAGCATCACCACACGCGGGAAATAGAGCGCCGCGAGGTTGAGGTCGTGCGTGACGACGATCGTCGTGATCGAGCGCTCGCGGTTCAGGCGGTCCAGCAGGTCGTGAATCTGCAATTGGTAGTGAAGGTCGAGCGCCGCCGTGGGTTCGTCGAGCAGCAGGATCGACGGCTCCTGGGCCAGCGCCGCGGCGATGGTCACGCGCCGCCGTTCGCCGCCCGACAGCTCGAACAGCGTGCGCTGGGCAAATAAATCGGTCTCGGTTTCGTGCATGGCCTCGCGCGCGGCGCGCTCGTCCTCTTCGTTGTCGAAGGGCCATAGGCCCTGATAGGGTCGCCGCCCCATCATCACGAATTCGGCAACGGTATAGCCGAAGACCGGCGCGAGATCCTGTGCGACGTAGGCGATATAGCGCGCCGCTTCGAGCCGGGCGTAATCGCGGGCGGGTTTTTCGAAGAGACGGACCTCGCCGCGCCGG
>JADLEX010000031.1 GCA_020845895.1 Deltaproteobacteria bacterium
ACCGGGCACTGCGCTCGCTCGGCGACGCGCGCCCTCCACGCGCGCTGGATACGCGTATACCCACGATCACACACGATCATCGCCGCGCGTCTTCCCCAATCGATGGCGACATCGACCGGCGAACCCGCGGCGAGCGCCATCGCGATGCCGCGCCCGCGCAGCGCCTCGCGCGTTTCGACGAGACCGCGCACCATGAAGTCGTAATGCCGCAAATTCGCGCCGGGATAGTCGGCGGTCAGCCCGAACGCCACGACGAGCGGAAGGGCGAAGTCATCGGCCTGCTCAACGGCAAATTGGAGTGCGTGATTCCCGTATGCCCGCTGCGACTGCTGCATCCAGTAGAGGACGTAGTCGCCTCGCCCATCTCCGTCGCGCAGCACACGCACGCGGTCGGGGTGAATGCGGCTCACGCGGATTGCTTTCGACCGCCGAGCATCATGGCGACGAGATAGGCGACACCCGCGATCATGATGATCGTCGCACCGGACGGCAGATCGGCGTCGTAGCTCACCGCGAGGCCGAGGACGGTAAAGGCGATCGTGAGCGCGACCGACACGACCATGACGTGCGAGACGCGATGCACCAGACGTTCCGCGATGGCGATGGGCAGCGTAAGCATGGCGATCACCATGACGATACCGACCACCGTGACGAGCAGCACGACGGTGAGCGCGGTGAGAACGAGCAACATCAGGTAATAAAACTCGACGTTGAGACCACGCAGCCGCGCGAATTCCTCGTCGAAGCACACGGCCAGCAACTGATGGTAAAATGCGCCGGCGACCATCACCACGACTCCGTCGAGCACCGCGATCATCCACAGGTCACGCTCGGTCACCAGCAGAATGTTGCCGAACAGATAGCTCATCAAATCCTGATTGTACCCGGGGGTGCGCGCGAGAAAGAGCACGCCGATCGCCATGCCGATCGCCCAGATCGCGCCGATCACCGTGTCTTCGCGCTCGCGGGCGCGCAAATTGAGCACGCCGATCAGCAGCGCCGACCCGACCGCGACAACCCCCGCCCCGTAAAGCGGATGCATCCACGTCCAGGAGAGCGCCTTTTGCGCGAAGACCGCCGCGCCGAGACCGCCGAGTACGCTGTGCGAGATCGCGCCCGCAATCGACGTCACGCGGCGGGTCACGACGTACGTTCCCACCACGCCGGACGCGACCGCCGCGAGTACGCCGGTGATCAGTGCGAACTGCAAGAACGCGTATTTCGGCAAATCGGCGAAGAACTGCACGCGCGACCCTTCACATCTTCTCGTCGTGAACGACGATCTTCATGCGACCGCCGTAAATGTCGCTCATCATCTCGGGCGAGATCGCCCGCGTGGGGTGCGTATGCACGTCGCGATTCACGCACACCACCGATTGCACGTAGGTCGAGACGAAACTCAGGTCGTGTGACACGATCACGATCGTCAGCCGCTCGTTGAGTTTGCGGAGCAATTCGTAGAACTCGCGCTCCACACGAATATCGAGATTGGCGGTTGGTTCATCGAGCACGAGCATGCGCGGCTGCGACGCGAGCGCCCGCGCGATCAGCGTTCGCTGTCGTTGGCCGCCCGACAACGACGAGAACGATCGGGCGGCCAGATCCTCGATCTCCACGGACGCGAGCGCATTGCGCGCCGCCTCGCGATCCTCGCGGCGAAATCCGCCGATTCTCCGGTCGCGGGAGAGTCGTCCCATCATGACCACGTCCATCACGTTCACGGGGAACTGCATGTCGAGCTGCACGTGTTGCGGCATGTAACCGACGTGCGCTCGTGTGGTTTTGGGACCGGCACCCAGGAGATCGATCGCACCGCGCCGCGGCTCCAACAGCCCCAGCATCAGTTTGACGAAGGTGGTCTTGCCGCCGCCGTTGGGCCCGACGATCGACACGAAATCGCGCTCGCGGATTTCCAGGGAAACGCCGTCGAAAATGGACTGCCCATCGGGATAGGAATAGCTCACGTCCCGAAAGCAAACGACGACGTCGGCTTGGTCGGTCATGACGACTGCTCCGCGAGCGCCAAAGCGATCGCATCGGCAATGTGCTTCATGTTCGCGGGATAGTCCGCTCCCAACGGGTCGAGCGACACGATCTTTGCACCGACAGCGGCCGCGAGGGCCCGCGCGGACTTCTCCGAAGACTGCGGCTCGGAAAACACGGTAGTGACGCCGTCGGCCTTCGCCTGATCCACGAGTCGGGCAAGTCGGCGCGGACTCGGCTCCTTGCCGTCTTCTTCCAATGCGACCTGTCTGAGTCCGTACGCATCGCAGAAGTAGGCGTACGCGGCATGGAAGACGTAAATCCGCTTTCCCGCGTGCGGTGCGAGCCTTGCGCGGATCGCCGCGTCGAGTTCGTCGAGTTCGCGATGAAGGGCGTCGAGACCGGCCGCGTAAACGGTCGATCCTGCCGGGTCCGCGCTACGCATCGCTGCCGCCATGTTGGCCGCGACGACCTTCATCCGGCGGGGGTCCATCCAGATGTGCGCATCGTGCGTTTCGTCGAGAAGCGCGACCGACTTCGCACTGTCCACCATGCGCGTTTTCGACTCCGAGGGAATCTTGCCGGCGAGCGTCGCCTCGAACGACGTTCCGATCCGAAAGAAGAGACCGGACTCCGCCAGCATTTTCGCCGTGCGGGGCGTCGGTTCGAAGGTGTGCGGTGACTGCCCCGGCGGCAATACGACTGAAACCCGCACGCGATCGCCGCCGATTTTTTTTGCGACGTATGCCTGCGGCGCGATGCTGACCGCGACGCAAAGCGGGGTCGCCGTGTCGCCTCGCGCGGGGATGCCGAGCATCAGGCAGATCAGGATAAGCGCAACGAAGGCCGTCCTAGGTGATGGATCTATCGACGTTCGCATCTCAGTGTCGATGTCGGCTTTTGGGATCTTTATCGCAGACCAGGAAATTCTCATGGCACTTGTCGCAGGTCTGCACGCGATGGCCTCGCATGAATCGACGCCAGTGTTCCGTCTGATCGGCGGAGACCGTTCCCGCGCCGTTGCACAGGGGGCACGTGTTTTCCAGCGCGGCGAGCACCGCCGTTCGAATGAACGCCGATTTGTTGGGGACCGCGGCGAGCCGTTGCAGCAAGGCCTCTTCGGCCTTGAAAGTCACGACTCCGCTCTTCGGCTTTTTCGCGCTCATTCGGGCCCCCGACGAAGTCGTTGTATATGACTTTGTATTACCGGCCGTCAAGCCCGGTCGCCCAGACCTGAACAAACGAACGGCGCGCCGAAGCGCGCCGTCGCGGGGAACTCCGCTTCATTTCGGCCTATTTGGCGAGCGAACGAACGTACGCGGCGACGTCCTTGATCTCTTCCGGCTTCAGGACGGCCTTCCAGGCGACCATCAGCGGCGACTTGCCGACGGCCTGTCCGCCTTCCGTAATGACTTTGACGATGTAGTCGTCAGTCAGTGTCGCCATGAACGCCTTGTCCGTGAAGTTGCGCGGTTTGGGATTCAGCGCCGCTGCGGCCGGTCCCGCGCCGTCGCCCTTCTCGCCGTGACATGACATGCAGTAGGTCTTGTACGGGGCCGCGCCTTTTGCCGCGTCACCGAGCACACCCGCGGCCGGCGCGGAATTCACCGCGAACAGCGCCGCGGCGACGGTCACGATCACGAACAGGACGCCGAAACGAATCAGGGAACGATTTGCGCGCATGGGCAATCTCCTTCTCATCCGCGGATCGCGGCGGCTATTTCTTACGCCCGTCGCGGTCGCGTTTCAAGGATGAACGGGAGATGGAAATCGATTTTTGTGATCGCGCCTAGAAACCGCAGGCGCCGGTGCCCGATCCGTCGTCGCGATGGCGCTCATCCTCGGAACTCGTTTCCCCATCCGAAGCTGGGTCGCCCGAATCGTCGTCTTCGCCGAAGTCATCGTCCGCGTCGTCATCGACATCGCCATTGCCGATGTCGTCATCGCCGTCATCGTCCGCATCGTCATCGGTATCGTCGTCCGCATCGTCGTCATCGTCCGAATCGTCGTCGGTATCGTCGTCCGCATCGTCGTCATCGGTGTCGTCGTCGGGAGACTGCGTCGTACTGGTCGTTGACGTCGTCGTGGTGGTGGTCGTCGTCACGTCCGGGTTGAGCGGACCGAAAAACTCGTCATAGATGTGCGACATCAATACGCGGTAACCGCCGACGGACGGATGAACGCAGTCGTCGTACACAAAATAGTGCGCCGGCGACGGCAGGAGAAAATTCGGCGCGCCGGGGACTCCGTCCGCGGCCTGCATCGAACCGAGCAGGTTCGCGGCATGCACCTGGGCGTAGTCGCCGGCGACACTCTGCGCCGTCGCCGTGAGCTGCGCGACCACGAGATTCTGATTGTACGTCAACGACGGACCGAAAATCTCCTGCCCGAGGAGGATGCACAGCGGCGACTGCTCGAAATTCAGAAAGTCGTATCCATTCACCCAGATCTTGAGCGACGGGCGCGCGACGACCAGCGTGTTCACGATTTGGCGCACATCGGTTTCGATTATTCCGAAAAGCGCCATTCCGTAGCCGCCCCCAAGGTTGTATTCGGCGAGCATATCGTTGCCGCCGAGGCTGATGACGATCCACTCGATCTCCGGATGGGAATTGAGATAGACCACGACATCCGCGAGAAGAAGCGATCCGGCATCGGCCCACAGATGGGCGGTCGAACCGTAAATCCCCTTGTTGTGGGCCACCACGGTGTCGCCTCGACTTTCGATCTCCGCGACCATGTCGCCGACCCACTGGTTCGACCAACTGTCGCCCATCGAAAGCACGTGGATCGTCGGCCGGAATCCGGCGAACGACATAATCCACAGCAACGCGACAAAGATGACGCCCGCTCGTTTCACGACACGCCTCCGCGAGTTGTCGCGATCATACCGCGATCGCGCCCCGGAAAAAACCCGCGTTTTGCTTGACACGCTTTGGAGCGGTCCCTACGATCGCGGCGCAGGCAAACGGTGGCATTTCGACATTTCGGGCGAGAAAGGATCGCGCGTGGCCGCGACCGAAGGCTACAAAACCTGCCCGTTTTGTTACGAGCAGATCCGCGTCGAAGCGATCAAATGCCGCTATTGCGGTTCCGATCTGCGCGCCGGTGTCTCCAGTGCGTCCGCGTCGGAACCCAGCCGAGTCCCCCTGACCTCGAATCTCGCCGGCACGCTCGAACCCGGAACGGTGCTCGCGGGCAAATACGAAATCCTCGACATCATCGGCCGCGGCGGCATGGGGTGCGTGTATCAGGCGCGCGAGGTCGACTTCAATGTCGATCGCACCGTGGCGATCAAGGTGCTCCCGATGGACATGATCCAGGAGGAACGCATCGCGCGACGTTTCGAGGAGGAGATCAAGATCGCCGCGCGCATGGACCACCCGAACATCGTTCCGATCTACACGATCGGACGCGAAGGACCGGTTCTTTTTTTCGTCATGAAGTTCATGCACGGGCGCACGCTCAAGCAGATGGTGCGCGCTTCGGGGTGGCTCGGCGAGCGCGAAATGCGCGCGATCGGGCGACAGATCTGCGACGCCATTGCCTACCTGCACAAGAATGGCATCATCCACCGCGACATCAAGTCCAACAACATCATGGTCGAGGACAACGGCCACGCGATGCTGATGGATTTCGGCATCGCCAAGGCGCACGGCGGCAGTCAGCTCACGACGAGCGGCGAGATCCTCGGGACCGCGCCCTACATGAGCCCGGAACAGTGGGATGGCCAGATCGACCACCGCTCCGATGTCTATAGCTGGGGCGTTGTGCTCTACGAGATGGCGACCGGCGAGCTGCCGTTTCGCAGCGAAAGCACCACCGAACTCATGAAGATGGTGCTGCAGAGCCCCGCGCCGTCGCCGCGCGTCAAGCGGCCCGATCTGTCGGAGGATCTGTGCGCCCTGATCGCGCGATGTCTGGAAAAGCCGGCCGATCGGCGATACCAGACGATGGGCGATCTTCGCGACGCGATCGACGGCGCCCGCATCCGCGATTCGGCGCCTCCCGTCTTCACCGACGACGTCAAGACCGTGACGATGGGAACGCCGTCGCCTGTCGCGAAGCTTCACGGCGCGGACGCCGAAGCGACCATGCGTGAAGCCCGGATGCTGGCGGACGCCGGCGATCTGTCGGGTGCGGTGGAGATGCTCGGCGAGTCGGCTTCGCCCGAGGAAGGTCGAAGCGAGTATCACGAGTTGCGCGAGCGCCTTTTGAAAATCAAGGAGGAAGAAGACGCCATTCTTCTGCGCGCGCATGAGCACATGAAGGTCTCCGAGTACGAAGCCGCCGCCGCCGCGCTGGCCGAATTCCTGGAACAGTATCCTTCGATCAAGGCGCGCGACATGTTGGAGCAACTCCGCAAGGTCAGCGTCGAAATCAGCGAACTGCTGTCGATGGCGGAGTCGAACCGGAAAAGGAAGAAATTCACCAAAGCGCGCGCTCAGTACGACAAGGTCCTGCGTCTCGATCCCAACAACGAGACGGCAAGGCAAGGTGCAAACGCGCTCGTCGGGACGAAGACGGCGCTCTGGAAGTCACCTGCGCTCATCATTTCGTCGGCGTCGGCGATCGGTCTCGTCGTGATTCTCGTCGTAATGCGTTTCGCCGCGCCCGGCCTGTTTTCGGGTTTTCTCGAAGCCGGAGGCGATCTTGCGCACGCGGCGGGTTGCTATATTTCGCCGCCGCTCTTCAACGCGACCAGCCTGTACCGGGACGCGCGGGATCTGCGCGGAAAAGACCCCGTGCTTGACGCGAAGCTGACAAAACTTTTTGAGTACTTTCGCAATTGGGGCCTTGAGCACGAACGTAAAGGAAATTTCAAGAAAGCGGCGTCCGCGTTTCAGGCCGCCTGGCGCGTCGACCCCACGAATCAAGCCGTTGCGCGCGAATACCACTCGGCGAAGAAAAAGGCCGACGGCGGTTGATCGCGGCGAATCGCATGAGTTGGAAACCGGAAACTCCAGCCTTGACCGTGGACATCCTGATTCGTTTGCGCGGCGGTGGGGTCGTTCTGATTGAACGACGAAACCCGCCGCATGGCTACGCGCTGCCCGGCGGCTTCGTGGATGTGGGCGAATCGGTCGAGGCGGCGGCCATTCGCGAAGCGAAAGAGGAAACCGGTCTCGACGTGAACCTCGCGCGACAGTTTCACGTCTATTCCGATCCGACGCGGGACATGCGGCTGCACACCGTCTCGGTCGTCTTCATCGCCGATGCCGACGGCGTACCTGTCGCGCAGTCCGACGCGAAGGGTGTTCTCGTCATCGACCCGGCAAATCCGCCCGCGTCGATGTGCTTCGACCACGCGACGATCCTGCGAGATTACGTCGAAGGCCGCCACTGAGATCGATCCGACTTTGCGGACCTACGAGACTTTCAGTTCCTTGCGGCGGTGACGCCCCTTGAGCTTCGCCAGTTCCTTCATGTTCGTGTAACGATCGAACTCGTCCACGATCTGCTGTCCGAGCATCGCCTCGAGCACATCCTCAAGGGTCACGATCCCCTCGACGCCGCCGTGCTCGTCCACCACCATGAACAAGTGCTGGCGCTCGTCGATGAACTCCTGCAGCACGATGTGACCGCGCATGGACTCGGGCACGAAATGCGCGGGACGCATCAGGTCTGCAATCGTCTTCTCCCACTCGCCGCGCACGATCGCTTCCATGACGTGGCGACGCATGACGACGCCCACGGTACGGTCGAGGTCGTTCGCCTCGGTCACCGGAATTCGGCTGTACGCCCAGCTCACCGCGTCGTTCTTCACGTCCGACATCTTCAGATCGGACCTCACGGAAAACACCACGCTGCGCGGTGTCATGAGCGTCTTGCAGTTCGTGTCGTTGATCTTCAGGATGTTTGCGACCCACAGGAGTTCTTCCGGGATGATCGACCCGGAACGCAGTCCGAGTCGCGCAACCGAGAGAATGTCCTCCTCACTGTGGTTCATGTCCGGTCCTCTCGGCTTGAGGAAGCGAATCGTCAACTCCGAAGCCCACACAAACGGCCACAGAATCCAGACCATGACCTGCATCGGTCCGGCCAGCAGGGGCGCGAACGTGTTCGCGTAGTAAACGCCGATCGTTTTCGGGATGATCTCCGTGATCCAGAGGAGCACGAAAGAGAACGCTGCCGTGAAAATCCCAAGCGCCGTATTGCCGTATGCGTTGCCGACCAGCGCACCGGCTACCGACGCGCCGGTGGTGTGCGACAGCGTATTGAGAATCAGAATCGCCGCGATCGGCCTCTCGATATTGTCACGAAGTTTCGCAAGTGCCCGCCCGCTGGCCCGTCCGGAATTGCGCAGGCTCTCGATCCGGCTGACGGGAATCGAATAGAGCGCGGCCTCCGCCAGCGAGCAGAAGAAGGAAACGACCAAGGCGATCGAGACGATGACAGCGACCTGGACGATCATGGGTAAATCGTCCCGTGCGCAGTCGAAAAACGAAAGGGCTTCATATGTCCCCAAGAAATCTGTTCAACCCGCGCGTATATTGAGGGCAAACGAACGGGCCGGGCAAGCGTTCGGAACAGAAAGGACGAGCGGGGCTCATGTCGAAAGTGATCGCCCACGTCGATATGGACGCGTTTTTCGCCGCCATCGAGCAGCGGGATCGTTCGGATTTGCGCGGCAAGCCGGTCGTCGTCGGTGCGCAGCCGGGCGAGCGCGGCGTCGTTTCGACGTGTTCCTACGAGGCGCGCAAATTCGGAATTCATTCCGCCATGCCCATCGCGCGCGCGGTCAAGCTGTGTCCGCATGCGGTCTTCCTGCGACCGGATTTTTCGCGGTACTCCGAAGCATCGAAAAAGCTGCGAGCCATACTTCAGGACTTTTCTCCCCTCGTCGAAATGACCTCGATTGACGAGGCATACCTGGATCTCAGCGGCACGCAGTTTCTATTCGGCTCTCCGACGCAGGTCGCCAAACGCCTGAAGGCGTCGATTCGCGAAACACTGGATCTGACCGCGAGCGTCGGCATCGGTCCGAACCGACTCATCGCGAAAATCGCCTCGGACTTTCGCAAGCCGGATGGTCTCACCGTCGTGTCACCCGAGCACGTCGAGGAATTTCTGGCGCCGCTCGACGTCGGAAAGATTCCGGGGATCGGACGCCGGACGGTCGACCGGCTTTCGAAGATGAACATCCGATTCGTGCGCGACCTGCGCAAATGGAACGAGGACGCGCTCACGCGGAGGTCCGGCGCAAGCATGGGCGCGATGCTCGCGCGCAAGGCCGCCGGACGGGGCTCGGATGTCATCGGCCTGCGCGAGGAACGCAAATCCGTCTCCAAGGAACGCACGTTTCAACAGGACGTCACGGAACCGGCCGAGCTCCGCCGTGTGTTGCTGCGGCTTTCGTGCGACGTCGGGCGCACACTTCGCCGCGAGGGCGTCGCCGGTCGCACGGTGCACCTGAAAATTCGCCTCGAAGACTTCGAGACGCACACCGTCAGTCACACGGCCCTCAGCCCGGTCTGGGACGATCAGCGACTCTTGCATCTGGCATGGGATCTCTACGCGGGCAGCGCCTACTTCGGGCGACCGGTTCGTCTGATCGGCGTCGGCGTCAGCGAACTCGGCGATCGATCGGGCACGCAGATGAACCTGCTCGACGCGAAAGCCGAGCGGCGCGACGAGCAGGTTTACGACGCGATCGACCGCATCCGCGACAAATTCGGCAAGAACGCGATCGCTCCGGCCGATGTCTATCGATCCGGATCGAAGGACTCGGGTTCAGGCAAGCCCTGATTGAATTTGGGAGAGCGCTTTTCGAGGAACGACGCCACGCCCTCCTGAAAATCCTCGGACCCGAGCGTGAGCGCGAACTGGTCGGTGTCCATGTGAACGACAGGCTTCGCCGCCGCGCCGATTGCGTTGACCGTCTGCTTTGTCATCATCACGGCCGCGAGCGGCATTTCGCAAAGCGCCCGCGCGCGATCGATGGCGAATCGCTCCGCTTCGCCGCGCGGGCACGTCCACTGAGCAAAGCCGGAACGCAGAGCTTCGGATGCGTCGATCGATTCGGCGAACATCACCCATTTCTTCGCGCATGCCGGCCCGACGAGCGAGACGATCCGCGGCAGCGACCCCCAACTGAAGTTCATGCCGCGTTCGATCTCGGGAATCCGGATCGTCGCGCCGTCGGCCACGATGCGAAAGTCGCACGCCATCGCGAGCGCCGCGCCGCCGCCCACGCACCACCCTTCGACCGCCGCAAACGTCGGCTGCGGCAGCTCTTCCCACACTCGGCACAAGCGCGGTCCGGCATCGAGCACCCGTCTTTTCGACGCGAGGGGAAGTCCGAAGACGGCCGCGAGTTCCGGATCCCGCAGATCCACGCCGCCGCTGAAAACCTCCGCGGAACCGGTCACCACGACCGCGCCGATCGACAGGTCGGCGCCGATCCGCTCGCCGACCGCGATCAATTCGCGCATCATTGCGACGGACATCGCGTTTTTCGCCCCCGGCCGATGCAGCCGCACGACGGCAACCCGTCCGGATTGTTCCATCAGGAGCGTCTCGTACTCGGTCATTCGGAAACCCCAGGCTTCACGGCGCTTTGGGCGCGTTGCGTTCGAGGTACGTTCGCCACCACGCGATATTCTGCTCCGACGCCTGCGCCGCACGCTGATTCCGCATTGTGGTGGGAATTTGCAGCATGATGCCCGGCTTCAGGCGATCCTCGGAATCCAGGTTGTTGTGGACCGCGATGCGCGCCGGGCTCACGCCGTAGTCTTCCGCCACCGCGCGAAATGTCTCGTAGTTCGTCACCCGATGGCGATAGACGTACGACACGCGGTAGTTGCGCGTACCGCGCAGGATGTCGACGTACTGCTCGACCGGCGCCGCAGGCAGGCGCACCAAAACGCGCTGATCGGCGTCGGCGCGGCGATCGACAAACGATGAATTCATGAGCGCGAGCTTTTCGGGATCGAGATTCAGGTCAGCCGCGAGCCGGTCGAGATCCAGCGAACCCACCATCTCGAGCATCACAAAGGGATCGTCGTCCGCGGCGGGCTGATCGAATCCGTACCGTTCGAGATTCTGATAGATGATCCCCACCGCGAAAAACCGCGCGACGTAGTCGTAGGTTTCCTTCGGAATCGTCATCGCCCGACCGTCGCCGCGCCCGTGCGGTTGCAGCGACCAGAATCCCCCCGGCCCGGCCGACGCCAGCGCGTTGGCGACGAAGGACTCGCCACAGTTGTATCCGGCGAGTGCGGGTTCGACCTCGCCGCCGAACATATCGAGCAGATCGCGAAAGTACGCGGCGGCTGCGTAAGTTTCGAGCATCGGGTCGAAACGCTGATCGACGCCACGCCCGACGACGAGTTTGTACCGCCGCGCGGTCTCGGGAATGAACTGCCAGAGCCCCGCCGCGCCGGCGGGCGAAACGCGCTTGGGGTCTCCCGCGGATTCGATCATGGCCACGCACAGCAGTTCCTGCGGAACTCCGTAGGCTCCGAAAACGCGCTCGACGTGGTTACGGTACTTGGCCATGCGCCGCAGGTAGATCCGGTATTGATCGCGCCCGGAGTCGAGAAAATGCGCGATCATTCTCTCGACCTCGGCTCGGCGATGCGGCGGCGCGGATTGCAGTCGCTCGGCGAGCGATCCGAACCGAAAAACGGTCTCGGGAGCGCCCATGGTTTCGGGGTCGTACCCTCGGTAGAGCACGACGCGCACCATGTCGCGCACCTGCCGCTTGGTGTCCACCACGCGCGCGGCGCGCTCCATGAGACGCGGATGGTAGACCTCGACGGTCTTTCGCGCGTACGGAATGTCCTTCAGGAAACGCAGGCGCGCCCGCGCTCGGTCATACGCGGCGTCGGCCTCGTCCACGTCGAGATCCGCGAGCGCGTCGTCGATGGCGCGAACGTATTCGTCGAGTTGCCGGTCGCGATGTTCGCCGAGGTCGTCGTCCGGGCCGATTCCGGCGCAGGCCGCGACGAGAAACACGATCGCCCCCAGAACTGCTGCGATCAGGGGGCGATGAAACCGATTCATTTCACTCGAACTACGAACGGGCCGGGCCCCGGTGAGTCACGAATTTCGGCTTGAACGTCACGATCAACGTCGGGAGCAGGATCAAGCCGCCCAGCATGCTGATGACCATCCAAAAGGCGAGGAGCGTGCCCATCTCCGCCTGGAAACGCAGGAACGAAAACGCCCAGAAGATGATGCCCAGCACCATGGTCGTCGCGGTGAAAAAGACCGCTCGTCCCGCCGTCATCATCGCGTAGGCGGTCGATTCCACGATGTCGCCCGTTCGAGCGTACGCTTCCTCGATACGGCCCACCACGTAGAGACCGTAGTCGACGCCGAGGCCGACGCCGAGAGCAACGACCGGCAGCGAGTTGACGTCGAGTCCGATACCGAGCACGCCCATCAGCGCGTACGTGAGGTAGTTGGAAATCGAGATGGGAATCAGGAAGTACACGCCCGCCCAGAACGACTTGTACGCAATCACGCAGCACAGGAACACGAACGCAAACGCGAGGATCGTGACCTTGAGCTCGCTGCGAACGATCGACTCGTTCACGGCGGCGAGCAGGCCGCCCATGTTGCCGGCAAGCCGAAACTGCGCGTTTTCGACCGGATTCTCCGCGATGAACTGCTTGGCCTGGGCGATGACCGCGCGCAGCGTCTCGCCCTTGTGATCGCTCAAATAGACGCTGATGTTCGCGTTTTGCATTTTGCGGTCGATGAACCGGTCAAGGTCGCCCGGCTCGGCGCCCGAGAAGATCATGCCGAGGTAGAAACCCGAATCGAAGAGGTTTTCCGGAATCAGTCCCCACTTGGGGTGCGAGCCGTGCATGATGCGCACGATGTCCGGCACGAGATCCGCGATCGACGCGGTGTACGACACCTCGTCCATGGCCTCGAGTTCGCGCTGGAATTTTTCCATCGTGAGCAGGATCTGCGGGCTCTTGATCTGATCGCGCTCCGCTCCCTCGACGACGATCGTGAGAATCTCCGTCTTGCCGAATCGTTCGCCGATCGCCGCCGTATCGATATTGTATTGCGAATCGGGCCAGAGCATGGGCGTGCCGGGGTGTACGTCGCCGATCTTGAGCCCGCGTGCAAACCACAATCCGATCGCGAACACGACGATGGTCACGACGAGAATCGTCTTCTGATGTCGCTGCGTGCTCGCGTGCGTCATCCATGTGAGCACGTGGTTGAGCAGCGATTTGCCCTCGCCGACGGCCTTGCGCTTCGGCGGCGGAATGATGGTGAGCAGAACGGGATTCAGGATCATGTCCGTGACGATGATCGACATGATCCAGAAACCGCACGTGAGTGCGAGCTTTTGCATCAGCGGAATGGGCGTAATGGCGACGATGAACACGCCGGCCGCGTCGGTCACGATGGAGACGATGCCGGGTTTGGACAGGCCGTGAAAAGTGAAGACGGCGGCGTCCTGCCGGTGTCCGGTGCGTTCGAGCTCTTCCATGTAGCGCTCGATGAGCTGCACCGAATGCGACAGCGCGCGGGCGCTGATGATGAATGGAACGACGATGACCAGCGGATTGAAGTGGTAGTCGCCGAGCTTGAACAGATCGATGCCCCGGGCCTGCAAAAACGCCAAGAGGCCCAGGAATCCCAGTCCCCAAATCGCGGACGCGACCGCCGTCATGGTGGGAATGAGCACGCCCACGAATGCGCGGAAGTATAGAAAGAGGCAAATGATGATCGCCGCAACCGTCGCGAAGAAGATCTTGACGAGCGACGGGAACTCGCGATTGATCCAGCCCAGCATGATCGGGCGACCGATCATCCGCATCTGGTGGTTCTCGTCTTCCACCGATCGGCAGAGCTTGTCGATCGCGTCGAACAGCGTGTCGTTGGGCTTCCAAATTTCCGTTTCGGAAACGCGCTTCAGCGTCGCGACGGCTTCCTCGGCGTCGCGTCCTTCGGCCGCGGCCATGCGGCGGACGATTTCTTCGAGCGAATCACCCGCGCTTTGCAGACCGCGCTCGAAAAATCCCGCCACGATCATGAGCGACTTGTCGTCGCTGGAAACAAGATTTCCGTGGTAACGGCCGCTCGCGTAAATCTTCGTCCGCAGGGCGTCGAGCTCCTCCTGCGTCTGCGGCACGCCCGGCCACATGACGGGGTCGGACCGGAATCCCTGAACCTCGTCGACCGTGGTGATCTTGATCTTGCGCTGCGACAGCGAGAGCACCGAGTAGTTGTTGACGGCCGGCAGGAGTTCCAGCGACTTCGTGACTTTCTGGAGCTTTTCGAGAGTCTGCGTGTTGTAGATCGAGCCGTCCTTGACCTCGAGGGTCAGGACGATGACGTTCGCGCCGCCGAAGGTGTCTTCGTATTGGGCATAGGTCTGAACGTACGGATGGCTCTTGGGAAACAGGTCGATCGTCGGCGTCTTGAGCGTCACGTATTGCATGAAATACGCGAACGTCAGCGTGACGAGCACCGAAATCGCGAGCACCGGCCACCGATGGCGGATGATGAACGCGCCGAAACCGCTCTGCGTCGTGGGACTGGACATGATGAGCCGTACCCGTCAGGGCGTGTCGTTCGCGAGCCGGGTCCAGGACTTTCCGCCGTCCGCGGACAGCATCACCAGACCGTGATCGCCGACCGCGATCCCCTGCCCCTTTGCGTTGAAAGCATTCGCCACAATCGAAAAATATTCACCGGTGGTCACGACGCTCGCGGCGCCGTTTTCGGCGCGGACCGCGAGTCCCGCGTTGCCGACCGCGGCCACGGCGCCTCCCGGTTGCGCGAAGACATCGAGCAGGTGGAACTCGGAATTCGTCGGGATCGTCGTCCAGTTCGCGCCGCCGTCCGCCGTTTGAAGCAGCAGTCCCTTCGAGCCGGACACGTATCCGTCATTCGCGCTCATGAAGGTCATGCCGAACAAATGCGAGGTCGTCGGCATCGGAAGGCGGGTCCACGTCGCGCCGCCATCGGTCGTCCGAAAGAACGAACTGAGCGTGTCCGCGGAAACCGTCTCGTCGAGCTGCGCTTCCCACGTCGGGTACTCGCCGCACATGACGGCCGTATTCTCATCGAACATATGAACTCGGTAGATGGTACCCGAAGACATGGCCTCGAGTTGCTGGTACGTCCACGTCGCGCCGCCATCGGTTGTCCGGAAGACCGCGCCGAAATTTCCGACGGCCAGACCCACGCGGTCGTTCGCGAAATGCAGATCGAAGATGTGTTCTTCCTTGTCGGCCTTCTGCTTCGCCCAGGTCTTGCCGGCATCGTCGGTCTTGAAGACCAGACCCTTGCGCCCGCCGATCCAGCCGACCCGATCATTCAGGAAAAACACGGAAAAGAGCGGCTCCGTGGTGTCGATCGGCACGAGCGTCCAGGTTTTTCCGGCATCTTCTGAGCGAAAAACCTTGCCCGGATAGCCGACGACAACAGCCACGGAATCCGACACGTAGGCCACATCATACAGTCGGTCGCGAAAAGCAAACGGCGCGGGAGGACCGAAGGACTTGGCCGCGGCGGGCGCTGCCGCCGCGACAACCAACGTCATCAGTCCAAAGAGCGCGAGAGCCTTTGCGACGTTCCACGGGGCACCCGTCGCGGGAGGCATGGTCAGTTCTCGATCTTGCGCAGGCGGCCGAGCGTGAACTCCTCGGGTTTCATCCCGGTGTTCGCGCGCGACTTCTGCCACCCGAAGGCCGTGGCGTGCTCGGACTGCAGGTCCACGACGAGCGAGGTGCCGATCGCCGCAGGCGTCGTCTTCGGATTCGGAGACGCGTTCCACGCGTTCACAAGCACTTTCCAGAGCTGGCCCTTCTTGTCGAAGGCGTCTTTGACCGCGATGAACGAGCTTTCGGCGTCCACATAGAACACCATCTTGCTGTACGGATAGTCGGGGAACTTGGCCTTGACCTCAAGCACGTACACGGGCCGCGGTTCCCACTTCGCCTTGAAATTCCAGTGCGGCGCGTTGTCGAAGTCGTAGACCTGCTTCACGGCCTCCTTGCCGTGAGGAACCTGCGAATTCATCGGCAGGAGCATGGTCTTCTTTTCCTTGAGGGTCCAATTCATCCACTCGGGGTAGCCGAGGTAGCCGCGCACGTCCTCGTAGAGCAGGTCGGTGTTGTTCCACGCGTCGCCGCGCGTACCGAACGCAAAACGCGTCGATTTGCGCTGCGCGGGGACGTAGATGTAGCCCTGCTGGTCCTGCGGCTCGATCATGCGCGTGTAGAGCGCCGAGAAGCCCTTCTTGTCGGGCGGCGAAAGGGCGGTCGTCAGTGAATAGTACTGAACGCCTTCCTTTTTCGACTCCTCGAACCCCGGGATCGGCGCGATGTCCGTGCGGTTCACGGCGCGGTTGATGTAGGTCCAGATCCAATCCTCGGTGCGCTCGACGCCGCCCTTGGCGCTGATCCAGTAGACCGCGAAGTAGTTCTCGGAATCGTCGCCGCCGTAAGCGTAGGTGTAGTTCCACGCGATTTCGAGCCCGTTCTTCGGCTGTGGGAACGGCAGGCCCGCCTGATACCCCTCGAGGCCAAGCTTACGGTACTGCGTGCCGGTGTCGACGATCTTCGCCGTACCGCGGTACTTGTTCGTCACGTCGATGTAGGTGTCCGCGGGGACGATGGGCTGGTAGTCCTTCGTGTAGATCTTGAATCCGTACTTGGTCATGAGAACCTGGACGCCATCCGGGATCCACGCCTTCCACTTGGCCAGATCACCCGACGTGATCGTCTGTCCCGCCGGTGGCGCGCCGCTCAGATCAGGGGCGAATCCCACCTCGCTGATCCAGTTTTCCCGCGTGAGCTTGCTCTGTCCGATCGCCGTCGCCGCGAGCACGATCGACAATGCGAATGCTGCCACCACGATCCAAGCGGTCCTCGATTTCATGACGTCCTCTCTTGCCCCGAGGGGGCCGCGGGTGTGCCTGCGGCAAGTGGAATCAGAACTGGTAGCGGATCTTTCCGTACACCTCGTCGCGGTCTCGGAAAAGACCGACGTCGTTGTACGGATCGTCGCCGAAGAGGTAGTTGTAGCCGGTCTCGAGACGCCAGTGGTTGCCCGGCGCGAACTTGAACGACGCGCTGACAAAACCGGAGCCCTTTTCGAACGCTTCTGAGTCGAACAGATCGTCCGAGCCCTCGATGACCTCTGCGTAACGCGGCACGTAGACCGCCGTGACGCCCGGCGTGAACAGGCCGTGCCAGTAGGTCGTGAATGCCGCAAAGACGAGCGTCGTCATCATCGGTGTCGGCACCGTCGTGTCATAGCCCGGCGCATAAACGATGTGCCACTTCTCGTTCACCTTCTCGCTGCCGTCCGCGAAAACCTCGCGGACGTACGGATCGCCAAGCTTGAACTCGCTGTCGTTGATGTCTTCGGGGTTGAAATAGAAACTCTGCATGACACGGAAGACCGTCACGGTCGACGACGTACGGTTCAGAAACCGCCACTGGTTCGCGCGGAAGAGTTCGAGCGCGTAGTCGAGTGAATGGCGCTCCTCGGAATGCAGTTCCGCGATCTGCTGAGAGTCGCCGGCGGCGACGTCGCGATCGAGCGCACGCCAGGTGCCGCCCCCCGCCATCACGCGGTTGTCGGGCGAATAGCCCGCCGAAAGCAGCGAGTTCACCGCGTAATTCACGCGCGGGGTCACCGCCGCTTCGAGCTTGAGCACCGCGCCGATCGGAGACTCGAATGCGTAGTCCAGTGAGAATCCGTAGGTGTCGATGCGCGGAATGCGCAGGAAGACCTTGGCCCGCGTGTACCCATCGGAGTCCGCGATCGGATTCTTGATGACGTGATCCGGAATCGGCGGCGAGAGCTGGTGGCCGTGATACGCAACCAGCGTGTAGGTCATCTTGCCGAGCACACCCTTCCACCGCGCGCCGAGTCGCATGTCGGACAGGTCGTTCTTGGGATACATGACGACCTTGTCCTCGATCTTGAGATCGGACACGTAGTCGTTCTTCGGAGCGAGCGGAAGTCCCCACGCGCCGACAAACGTGAGCGGTGTATTGATGGTGTCTTCGGGATCGTCGACGAGGGGGACGAAGACGCCCTCCAGCGAACCCGACAGCGCGGGCACGTCGACGAGCGCCTTCACCATGTAAAGCGGTTTGCGAATGTCCTCGAAGCTCTCGAACGGCGCGAGATGCCAGGACGAATCGACGGGGTTGATGACGTCCAGCAACCGAATGTTGCCCATGTCGCCCCAGCTCACCTGCTGTCGACCGATGCGGAAGTTCAGCCAGTCTGCGGCATCGAGGTCCAGGTAGATCTCGCGGAACTCGTTCTCGGTGTAGTAGCGCTCGCGAACCGTCTGCATCTTCTCGGCCTGAACGTCGACGTCGTCGTTGTACTTGGTGTCGGCGATCATGTCGGGAACCTGTGCGTATCGGTCTTCCTTGAGCGCGCCCGAACGAACCCCGCGGAACGCCGCGTAGAAGCGGATGTAGTCCGTGGGCTTATAGTCGGCTTCCAGCATCAGCGTGTGGCGAAGCATGGACGGCGCACCGGCCCGGTCGCCGTGCTCGATCGGAAAGCCTTGGGGATCTTTCTTGTTGTGGAATTTCGTGTCGGTGAAAAGACCGTACTGAGCCTGAAAATAGCCGCTGAGTTCGAACTTCGGCGCGTCATCGCCACCGCCGCCGCCACCCCAGTCGTCGCCCTCCTCGGCGCGCGCCTGGCCCGACAGGCAGATCAAGAGAATCGTCGCGGTCATGACGGCTGCGAACGCGTGACGCATACCCTCTCCTCCCAAGCGAACGGAAAAAATCAAATCGAGGAACGGAAATTCGCCGGTCGACCCGCGCGCCCACGTGTTCGCGGATCGTCGGGCGGCGGCCGAAGCCGCCGCCCGATTAGAACTTACAGGATCAGTTCGTGCAGAACGCCGCGTTCGGATCGGAGTCGTACACCACGGTCGTGATCGCCACGCAGTCGGCGCACAGATACGGGATCGTATCGGTGGCTTCCACGTCGTCGATATTGGCCGTGACCGTGTACGAACCCGGATCGGCGTTGACGCCGACGAAGAAGCTCATCTTGCCGCCGTCGCCGTCGAGCACGCCGTTGGTGCCCTTGCCGTTTTCGTCGCCGATGCCGTCGCCGTCGGTGTCGCGTTCATCGGTCGGGAGCACGCCGAGCACGCTCTCCTTGAAGTAGTGAACCTCGGAAACGCCCGGATCGAATGTCACTTCGGCGCAACCGACGGGATACTCCTCCGTGCCGTCAGACCAGTAGACGCCGCCGGAGGCGAAGCCCTTTGTGGGATCGGGGGTGATGCCGAGCAGGCCGGAAACGAGCGTCACGACGGTATTCGAAACCGCCAGGAACTCCTCGTTCGCGGTCCCTGTCTCGAAATGGAACTGATAGGTGTCCTTATAGCCGTTGTACGTGACTTTGATGGCCACGGCGCCCTTGGCGTCGTCGGGAATCCCAGTCAGGGTCACGAAACCGTTCTCATCCGCGGTCTCAATGATCGGCGGATCGAATGAGGAACCGTCCTCGTCGTTCACGGCTTCGACGGTCGCTTCCGGAAGCGGTGTGCCTTCCTTGAAGTCGGTCGCCGTTCCGCTGATCGAGCTGCCGTCCACCGTGTCGTCGTCGCCGGTGTCGTCGTCGGCGTCGTCATCGGCGTCGTCGTCCGTCGCGTCGTCGTCGGTGTCGTCGTCGGTGTCGTCATCGGTCGCGTCGTCGTCGCCGCTCGACGAATCGTCATCGTCGTCGTCGCCGCCGCACGCGGCCACGAACGCCAGCGAGCCCATGGTCAGCACCGCGACGAGCGCGACCAGCATGCGCCAGAAAGAATCCTTCGCTTTCATGTCGTGTTCCTCCAATAGAGTCTTCAGTCGTTACGAAACCCTTGGCAGGCGTCGCCACATGGCGGCGCCGTCAAACGCAAGTCCCGATCAAACCGTGTCTCGACCGGGCAAATCTCGCGGCCGGGATCCGACCGCGCCCCACACTATTGAGAGCACCAGGACGGAGTCGGGTCCTCCGTGAAATCGCCCTTGGAAAAATAGACGTTCTGAATTGTCGCCGTACCCGGATAGACGCGCGGCATGACGTTCGCCGAGCTCTGCGACGCATCCAGCGATCCGCTGCCTTCCGCCTCGAATGTACGTCCCATGATGAGCAGGGGATATGCGATCTCCTTGTTCAGCGACACGTAATAGCTGATCGCCTGGCCCTTGCCGTCGCGGCCCGGGTTCGTCCCCTGTCCATTGGCGGGGGTATCGCCGGTGATGTTCCTCGCCGCATTCGGCAGCGCGTCGTTCCCGAAGTAAAAAACGCCTTGGCCATCGTCGGGCTGGAACGAAATGACGCCGCATCCGATCGGATTTTCGTCGATCGGGTCGCCCCAGTACATGCCGCCCGCGGTCACGGCCTTCGTCAGGTCGAGGCACGGAGCGTCGTCGGTCACCTCGGCGCAATCCGGCTGCAAGCCGAGACCGAGCGCCACCAGGTCGCGCGTCGCGTTGCTGATGAGCAGGAATTCCTCGCCCTCGAGGCCTTCGAGAAAGTCGAATTGCACCGTGTCGGTTGCGCCCTCTTTTTTCACGAGAACGCCGACTTTCGTGATGCCCTCGGGAAGATCGAAGGAAACCTCGCCGTTCGCCGGCGACGTGGCCGTGACCGGCGGGTCGAACGGCTCGCCCGTGACATTGTTCACGAGTTCGACCAACGCGCCCTGGACTTCGGTCTTCGTCTGGAAATCGCGAACGAATCCGTTGAGCGTCCCCGCCTCACCGGTCGCGGATGCTCCGGACCCGCTCACCTCGACGATGTATTCCCCGCCTTCGCACGCCACGAACAGCGAAATCAGGCAGAGAACGCAGACGACACCCATGCCCACCGCAAAATGCAGCCGTTTCATTACTGGACTTCTCCTTCGAGCGCTCGAAGCGGCAAGATTCCGGCCCATGCATACAGTACGGTGAGTTTTTAGCAGAACTCCCCGTTTTGCGTCAAGCACAAAGCGGAAAGTCCGCGAAATTCCGGGGATTCCCAGCGGGTTTTCGAAGGGCGCGGAAACGCGACGGATTTAGTCTATATGGTTATCGAGATAATTTAAATATCGGTTCAGGCGGGAATGGCGTGAACGAATCTCTGGAAGATCCGTGTGTGTTCCTCGCTGGGTGCTTCGAGGTCGATCCCGAAATGCAGTGTCACGACGCCCGGATGGATGTGCCACGGCCAGACAGCCGCGTAAAGCCGTACTCCGCCGGAAAACTGCCGGATGTAGACCGTTTGCTCCAGATATGCGCCGCCGAGGCGACGTATGATCGGGTCTCCGGACAGCCGAGGAGCGAGGTGCCGACCCGGCGCTTTGGCCGGTGGACCGAAGAAATCGGCGAATTTGTCCAGATGTCGGTCTTCGAACCCGTTCAGGCATTCGATTTCGAGAGGGCTTCGTGTTCCGTTCATATTACGGACGATGGTCCCAGCGTGATCTGAAAAGTACTTGATGAGCCGGCAGAACTCGGGCAGCGTCTCCCGAGCGTCCGCGCTGAAGTCTTCCCAGAGCGCTCCGCCATCGTCGCTCAGGCCCGCGAGCCATTCCTTGCCCCGGCGAATCTCCTCGATGGGTACCACCGACATCGCCCCGCCTCCTTCGATTGCCGCACAATCGTCACAATGTCGAATTTCAAGGGACCACTTGGGTCCAATTCAAATGATCGGCGAAATTCGGCCCGAACTTGAGGAAATTCGCCTGAGATTTCCGGCCTCTTCATCGATCACGGCTTCCCGAAGACACAACCGGCTGTAGGGTCTCGCGCCTTGACAACCAGATGTGGTGGAGTTAGAAGCGAAGGCGTTCCCCGGAACCCGAAACCACGCGGAATGCCATGAATTTTCAGCAGGTCATTCTGAAGCTGCAAAACTACTGGGCTGAACGAGGCTGCCTCGTCATCCAGCCCTACGATCTGGAAGTCGGCGCCGGGACATTCAATCCGAGCACCTTCCTGCGCGCGCTGGGCCCCGAACCTTGGAACGCGGCCTATGTCGAGCCGTCCCGCCGGCCCACCGACGGGCGATACGGCGAAAATCCGAACCGGCTCCAGCACTATTATCAGTTTCAGGTCATCATGAAGCCCAGCCCCAAGAATATTCAGGAGCTGTACCTGGGCAGCCTCCGGGAATTGGGGATCGATCCCCTCGCCCACGACATCCGATTCGTCGAGGACGACTGGGAGAGCCCGACTCTGGGCGCGTGGGGCCTCGGTTGGGAGGTCTGGCTCGACGGCATGGAGATCACGCAATTCACCTATTTCCAGCAGTGCGGCGGCTTCGACCTCGATCCGATTTCGGTGGAAATCACGTACGGGCTCGAGCGCATCGCGATGTACCTGCAGGGCGTTGGCCGCGTGTACGACGTGGAGTGGGTCAACGGCGTGACCTACGGGCACGTCTATCACCGCAACGAGGTCGAGTTCTCAACCTACAACTTCGAACTCGCCGACACGGCCCGCATTTTCGGGTGGTTCAACGATTACGAGCGCGAGGCGCTGCGTGTTCTCGACGCGGGTTTCTCGCTGCCCGCCTACGACTACTGCCTCAAGTGCTCGCACGCGTTCAATCTTCTCGACGCGCGCGGCGCGATCAGCGTCACGGAACGCGTGGCCTATATCGGCCGCGTCCGAAATCTCGCGCGTCGTTGCGCCGAGGCGTATCTCAAGACCCGGGAGTCGCTGGGCTATCCGCTCTGTTCCGTGGGAGCCCGATCATGAAAAACGAACTGTTTTTCGAGATCGGCACCGAGGAAATCCCGTCGCGATTTCTCAAGCCCGCCATCGACGACATCGGGCGTCTGCTCGAGGAAAAACTCACGGAGTCGCGGATCGGGCACGGAGAAATCGTCACGACGGCCACCCCACGGCGGCTCGTGGGGTGCGTTCGTGAGGTCGCCGATCGCCAGAGTGATCTGACGATCGAAAAAGCCGGGCCGCCCTGGGCGAGCGCTTTCGACGAATCCGGAAAGCCGACCAAGGTGGCCGAGGGTTTTGCGAAGAGCATGGACGTCGACATATCCGAGCTTCGCCGCGTTTCCACCGACAAAGGCGATCGCGTCGGCGTGGTAAAAACCGTCGCCGGGCAACCGACCTCGAGCGTGCTTCCGGATCTGCTGCGCGGTCTTTTCGCGTCCATTCCGTGGCAGAAGTCCATGCGTTGGGGTTCGGAACCGCAGCGTTTCGTGCGACCCGTCCAGTGGCTCGTGGCGCGTTATGACGGAAAACCCATTCCCCTGGAATTCGCCGGCGTGGCCGCGTCGGATGTGACTTACGGTCACCGCTTTCACGCTCCGAAGCAGATTCGGGTCAAGGGATTCGACGACTACGTGGCGAAGCTGCGGGACAGATACGTCCTGGTCATGCGCGAAGAGCGCCGCCGGGCGATCGCGGAGCAACTGAAAAAAGCGGCGCGGTCGGCCAAGGGACGCGTTATCGAAGACGAGAAACTTCTCGACGAGGTGACGGGGCTTGTGGAGTGGCCGGTCGTCCATGTCGGCCACGTGCCGGATGAATACATGGAATTGCCGCGCGAGGTGCTTCTGACCCCGATGCGCGAGCACCAGCGGTACTTTGGCTTCGAGGCGAAGGATGGAGAGCTTCTGGGGCGTTTCGCCGCGGTCGGCAACGTCGAAGCGAGCGATCCCAAGGTCGTGAAAGCGGGCTATGAGCGAGTCCTGAACGCGCGGCTCGCCGATGCCCGATTCTTCTATCGATCCGATCTGGCGCAGCCGCTGGACGACCTCGCGCAGAAACTCGATCAGGTCGTCTTCCATCGCCGGCTCGGGACGTACAAGGAAAAGGTCCTGCGTGCCCAGGCGATCTGTCGACATCTCGCCGATCGAGTCGCTCCCGCGTCGCGCGACACCGCGTTGCACGCGTTGTGGCTCGCCAAGGCCGACCTGCTCTCCAAGACGGTGTTCGAGTTCCCGGAGCTCCAGGGCGTGATGGGGCGCATCTACGCGCGGCATCAAGGAGAGAAGCCCGAGGTCTGCGAAGCGATTTTCGAACACTATCTGCCGCGCTTCGCCGGTGACGTTCTTCCTTCGTCGGATGTCGGCGCCTTGTGTTCCGTCTCCGACAAGATGGATTCCGTGGTCGCCTGTCTCGGTGTGGGATTGGCGCCGACCGGCGCCGGCGATCCCTACGCGCTCCGCCGTCAGGCGCAGGGCATCGTCCAGATCGTTCTCGATCGCAAGTGGTCGGTCTCATTGCCCGAGCTGATTCGGGCCGCGGCCGAGGCAAGTCGCGAGAAAACGGGAACGGACACGGAGACTCTCGTCGGGCAAACCTTGGAATTTTTCCGCGCGCGTCTGGCGGGATGGCTTAAGCAGGGCGGCATGCCGGCGGATGTCGTCGATGCGGTGCTCGCGGTTCGATTTGACGATCCCGTCGAGGTCGCCGCGCGATGCGAAGCAGTCGTCGAATTCTCTCGCTCGGACGATTACGCAGCGTTTGCGACGGCTTTCAAGCGCGTTGCGAATATCGTCGGCGATTACACGGACACGCGAGTCGATCCCGCCGCGTTCACCGACGACGCGGAGCGCCGTCTGCATGACGCGGTGATCGAAGCCGAAAACGCCGTATCTGACGCAATGCGACAAAGCGACGTCGCGAAGGCCCTGCTCGGCCTCGCGGCGATTCGACCGACGGTCGATAGGTTTTTCGATTCGGTCATGGTCATGGATGAGAACGAAGAGAGGCGACGCAACCGGTTGTCGCTTTTGACCGCTCTGGCACGTCTCTTTGGCGGCATTGCGGACTTCAGGCGATTGTAAGCGGATCTAACTGTCAGGGAATTCACTGACCGGCGGTCACTCGACATGACCATGGGTCAGAGCAGACCGAAAAAACGAACGGCGCGGCGGAATCGGCCGCTTTTCGCTTGCGCCGATCGGTCGAAATGGGATATTGACAAGCGACCCAACTTCCGGCGGCCGGGTTTTTGCGTTTTGTGCGCGAAGGGATTGGTGTGGAATCCCAAAATTGCCTGATTACCATGGCTTTGGTCGTCGTGGTCACCATCGTGGTGGTCACGCTTCTGATCCTTCTCCGGGACATCGTGCGCTTCTTTCTGAAGAAGACGCAGGTTCGCGCCTCGTCGCAACGCCCTCTTCCTCGCCCTGACGTCAAGGACGGTGTCCGATGAAAGCGAACAACGACAACGCGAAATCGTCCGAGATCCTCGACCTCGTGGTTCTCGGCGCGCTCGGCGCGGCGTTTGGCTTCCTGTTCATCTACTACTTCAAGATCCGCCAATACGAGGCGCTCACGGTTGTCGTCACGATGCCGGTGGCGTTTCTCGCGATCACGCGGGGTCTGAAGTTCGGCGCGATGGGTTCGATCTTCGGCGCCGCCATTTACGGCAGCCTCGTTCTGTTCAAGATTGTCCAGGGAACGGCCCAAGCCGGATTCATCCGCGAGAGCATCGTCAACATCGGGATCATCGTGGTGATCGGGTTCGTATTGGGCACGATCTCGGAGACGATGAATTTTCGCCGGGCCGGAGTCTTCCGCGAGGTCACGACCGTCGAGACGTTCGTGCCGGATGAAGAAACGGGGCTTTACAATTTCAAGAGCTTCCGCTGGATGCTCTCGGGAGAAATGAAGCGCGTCAAGCGCTACAACACGCCCCTGTCGCTGGTCTTCGTCCGCATCAACAACCTCGGCGAGTTCCAGAAACGCTACGACTACGAGCAGGAAGTCGCGCTCTTCCGCGATATCGGCCGTTTTCTTCGCAGCATGCTGCGCGACGCCGACTACGTCGGAAAATACGCCGACTCGGAACTCGGAGTCATCCTACCCGAGACGAATGCGAACGGCGTGAATATCGTCGTCACGCGTTTTCTGGAGCGACGCCAGACGCTGCTCGCGCAGGTCGGCAAGACGTGGGACGAGGTCGTTCCCGAGCTGTCGCTCAGCTCGGCGAATTTCCCCAAGGATGCGACAAATCTCGAAGAGCTGATCGACGTGATCGACAGCCGATATCAACCCCTCTAAGGAGACGCGGCCCATCATCGCGCGCCCATGCGAACGACCCTGATCGCCATATTCGCGCTCGGTTTGATCATCGGCGTACTGTTCGTCACGATGAATCAATTCGAGGAAAAAGCGCCGGACTTCGGACCGAGAGGCGATCTCGTGCTCGTCATTCACGACGTCGTGTCGCCGGGTGCCCCCGCCGCCGATCAACTCGTCAGCGCGCACTCCATCGTGCAGTTGTTGGGGCACTTCCCCGTCAGCACGCGCCTCGTTTCGACGGGCGATTACGAAAAGGGCATGCTCTCCGAGGCGGCCTACGGAATCTATGTCGGCACCAAGACCGATCAACCGTTGCCGACCTACCTCCTCGACGACATCTTCCAGTCGACGCGTCCGTTTCTGTGGATCGGAGCGAACCTCGAGCGCCTGCAAGCGCGCCACAATCTCGACAACTTCGGGATTCGAGCTGTCGAGGGCGGCGACGCATTCGCGACCAACGTCGTTTATTACAAGAATCAGCCGCTCGCGAAGATCGACCTTCGGACCTTCAAGGTCGACGTCACGCGCTCGCAGGCGGCGCAGGTGCTCGCCGAGGCGAAGTACGTGTCCGATCCGCCCAAGCCCGCGCAGGCCGGACTCGATATCGAACCCGGCACACCGGCGCGGCTGCCGTCCATGGTCGCGGACGAGGTTCTGCCCGTCGGTTTGCCGCCGCTGCCCTCCGTCGACGTTCCGCCGATGCCGGCTCCTCGAACCGCCGGCGAAACGGCAATGGACATCGAATCGAAGACGATCGCCGGAGTCTCGCCTCCTGCGGTATCCGCGGTGACGGGCGACGGCCTGCCCGTGCCGCCTTCCGCGACGCCTCCCGCTGTCTCGCTGCCGTGGATCGTGCGCGCGCAGAACTTCTGGTTTGTGGCGAGCGACCCCATTGCGTACCATATCGAGGGCGGCGCGTATCTCGCCTTCGCGGACGTTCTCTACGACTTCTTCGGCGAGAAATCCGGCGAAGAGCACTTCGCCTTCGTGCGCATCGAGGATGTCCACCCGAAACGCGAACTGGACACGTTGCGCAAGGCCGCGGACCTGCTCGCCGAGCGGGATGTGCCGTTCGCCTTCACGCTCGTGCCGGTTTACAAGAACGGTGAGAACGGCGAGCCGATCTATCTCTCCGAAGCGCCGGAGTTTCTCAAAACGGTCCGCTACCTCATCAGCAAGGGCGGCGTGCCGATCCTGCATGGATTCACGCACCAGCACACGGCGGAATCCGCGGTCGATTTCGAATTCTGGGAAGGCGAAACGGGCGGACATCCGATCGCGCAGGACAAGACCTTCGCGTCCCAGCGGATCGAGCAGGCGCTCAACGAGTGCTTCGTCAATGAAATCTATCCGCTCGCGTGGACCACGCCTCATTACGCGGCCGGCCATGCCGACTACGACGCCTTCGCGGACTATTTCACGACGGTCGTTGAACGGCGAATGCCCGTCGAAGCGTACGGCTCGGATCAGTTCTTCCCTTATCTGATCCAGTCCGACATGCACAAACAGATCATCATCCCGGAGTCGCTCGGCTACGTGAATCCCGGCGTGGGCCGCGATGCCGCCGCGCTCCTGCGCGACGCGGACGCGATGAAGGTCGTACGCGACGGCTGGGCGAGCTTTTTCTTCCACACCTTCCTCGATCTCAACCTGCTCACGCAGATCGTCGACGGACTCAAGGAGCGCGACTTCCGTTTCGTGTCGCTCACCGAATTCAACAACAAGGTCACAACGCGCGACCGCGTGGTCGTCTCCGGAGTGAGCGAGGTGCAACTCACGCTCGACTCCCAGTACCGCAACGAGCGGACCTATAACGATCGAGGCGAGTTGCTCGACGAGAACTTCTCCTTCGGCACCGTCAAGGGCAACGTCACCAGTCTCGTCACACTGCGACCCGACGAATTCCAGGTGATTCAGGGCGTCTATCGGCGGCCGCCGGTCACCGTGACGACGCTCAACCTCTTCCGGCCGACCATCTCGGGCATCTCCAATCCCGTCGCGATCGTGCTGCTCTTCATCGGCATGATCACGCTGGTGCTGTTTCTCGGGATCTGGATCTTTCTGGTCACCCGGCGAACGGTCGCCGGCGCGAAAAGAATGGCGGCAGTCCGCCGTCACACGGAAGAATTCTGATGCCGTACGCGAACGTCTATATCGATCTTTGCTTCCTGTCCGCGGCGATCGGCATCTGGCTCTTCCTGCTGTTCAACGTGCTGCTCACATTCTTCGCGTTCCTCAACGGCCTGTCGTCCGAGAAAGAGCGCGCGCGCCTGTTTTCGGAGTCCTTCCCCTTCCCGTTCGTCTCCATTCTGATTCCCGCGCACAATGAAGAGCTCGTCATCGAGCGCACGGTGCAGGCGATGCTCGCGCTCAATTATCCCAAGGAGCGTTTGGAGATCATCGTCGTCAACGACGGGAGCAAGGACCGAACCGGCGACGTGGTCGCCGAAATCGCCGCGCGGCACCGCGAGGTCAAACTTGTCACCGTGCCCGAGGGCGAAGGCGGCAAGGGCAAGAGCCGCACGCTCAACGTGGGCCTCGAACACGCGATGGGCGACGTCATCGCCGTGTACGACGCGGACAATCGCCCCGAGCCCGACGCGCTTCGTTACCTCGTCGCCAACCTCGTCGAGGACCCGAAACTCGGCGCGGTCCTCGGCAAGGTGCGCACGATCAACCGCGACCGCAACTCCCTGACGCGGTTCATCAACCTCGAATTCATTTCGTTTCAGTGGCTCATGCAGGGCGGGCGCTACAAGCTGTTCAACCTCGCGACGCTGCCCGGCACGAACTACGTGATCTGGCGCAAGGTGCTCGACAAGGCCGGTCGCTTCGACGAGGAGGCGATCGCCGAAGACGCCGAGCTGTCGATCCGCCTGTACGAGATGGGCTACCGCATCAAGTTCATTCCCTACTCCGTCACGTGGGAACAGGAGCCGGAGGACGTCAAGACCTTCGTCCGCCAGCGAACGCGATGGGTCCAGGGGATGACCTACATCGTCCGCAAGTTCCTCAAGGTCGCGTTCCAGATGAAGAACCGGCGAATCATGTTCGACCTGTTCTACATGTTCAGTCTCTACTACGTCTTTTTCTTCGCGCTCATTCTGTCGGACGTGATCGCCGTCCTCGGGCTGCTCGGCTTCATCAAGCTCGGGCTCGTCGGACCCTTCACCTTCATCTGGTTCCTCGCGATGATGCTGTTTTTCATGCAGTCGCTCATCGCCATGAGCCTGGAGGAGGAAGAGTCATTCCTGAACATCCTGCTCTCGCTCATCATGTACGTCACCTACTGTCAGGTTTGGATTGTCATCGTCTTCCGCGCGTTCTGGATCGACGTGATCCGACGACGAAAAGGAACGGTCTGGGAAAAAACGATCCGGTACAAGATGCGCGAGAAGCAGGCGGATGGATGACGCGGCTTTCGGCGTCGGGGTGAAGCGGATGCGGATGTGGACCGCTTGCGTGACGGGGGCGGTCTTGATGACGGCGGCAGGGTGCGTGTCCTCCAACGGACACGCCGAAGCGCCGATGGATGCGGGAGCGGCGGAACGGGCCTGCAGGGCCTTTTTGGAAACGAGGATGATGACGGCGCAAGGCGGCATTTACACGTTCTCCCCGATCACGAAGACCTCGTGGTTCGGGCACCCTTCCGTGCGCGTCGAGGACCTGCGCGCGTCGGGGCTGCTGTCGGAGAGCAACGGCATGCTCATGCGCTACGCCGTGGACGCGGATGACCGCGCGCTGTTCGATCGTCAGTTCCGTTTCGTCAAAAAGTGGATGACCGGGCATCTTGGTCTGTTTTTCTGGAAGATTTCGCACGACGCCGAGCTCACGGCGGACTCCACCGCGATCATCGACGACCTTCGAATCGTCGATGCCGCCCTCGCCGCCGGCGAGAAATGGTCGGTCGAGGAGTACACGCGCTTTGGGTCGGAGATCGCGTACAACATTCTCGAGCTCGAATCGAAGGACGGCTTGCTGCGCGACTTCGTCAGTTGGCGCGACTGGGGCGAGAACACCCTCTCGCCGCAAATTCAGCTCTCCTATCTTCATCTCGACGCGATCCGGCGCATCGCCGCCGCGCGCGAGGACTGGAAGGACCTGTACGCGAAGAACGCGGCGCTGCTGGCGGACGGTCAGCTCGAGACCGGTCTCTTCTACGAGAAGTTCAACTTCGAAACGCGACGCTACGAGGGCACGCGCCAGAACACGATCAATCAACTCTACTGCGCGCTTTTTCTCGCGGGACACGATCCGAAAAACCGCCGCGCCCTCGACTTCTTCGCGGCGCGGTGGCGCGAGGACGGCGCGATTTACGCCGAGTATGAAGCGCGGAACGAATCGGCGACGAAGGACTACGAGTCGTCGAGCGTGTACGCGCTGCTGGTCAGATACGCGATGCGGATGAACGATCCCGCGCTCGCGGCCGCATGGCTCAAGAGGCTCCTGGCGTTTCAGGTGTCCGACGAGCACAGCCCCCTGCGCGGATCGTTCAGTGATGACGAGGTTTACAGTTTCGACAATCTGGAAGCGCTGCTGGCGCTTCGCGAGTATCGTGACGCGAACCGAGACGCGGTCGGACGCGCCGTCCCGAAGGCTCACTGAGGGACGTCGCGAACGACGTCGCGGGAAGGACCGAGCGATGAAACGCATCACCGTATTCCTGCTGGCACTGGCGTTGCCCGCGCTTTGGGCGACGTCGGCGTTCGCGGGTCTGTACGAGGATGGCCTGTCGTATTACGGCTCCGGCCAGTACGGCAAGGCCGTTGCCGCGTTCCAGGCGGCCCTCGAGGCAGATCCGCAAAACCTCGAGGCGAAGAAGAAGCTGGGCGACAGCTACTACGCGCTCGGGAAAAACGCCGAGGCGGCGAAGGTCTATGAAGAGGTCCTCGCGCAGGATCCCAACGACGGCGTGGTGCGTCTGCATCTCGCGCAGGTTCGTCAGTGGCAAAACGACGCCGCGCAGGCGATCGAAACGTATACCAATCTGTTGGAGAAAGAGCCCGAGAACCTGACGGCGATGCGCGAGCTCGCCGAGGTGTATTCCTGGAACAAGGAGACGTATCCGAAGGGCGTCGAGATCTGTGACCGGATCCTCAAGATCGAACCGAAGGATCAGAAGGCGCTGCTCATCAAGGCGCGCCTCACCTCCTGGCAGGGCGAACACGGCAAGGCCGCCGAGGTGTACGAGGGCCTTCTCAAGCTCGATCCCGACAACGACACCGCGCGCCTCGAATACGCGAACACGCTTTCTTACGCGAAGCGCTACGACGACGCCATCAACCAATTCAATCTGCTCGTGCTCAAACCGAAGATGCGCTCGCAGGCATTGATCGGCCTCGCCGACGCGTACAACTACGGCCAGCGCTACGCCGACGCGGTGCTGACCTATCAGATGGTCCTCGAAAAGGACAAGAACAACGTGCAGGCGCTGCGTGGATTGGGCAACGCCTATGCGGCGCAGAAGCGCACCCGAGAGGCGGTCGAGACCTACGAAAAACTCGCGACGCTCGAACCCGGGAATCAGGAAAACACCCTGGTCCTGGCGAATCTCTACAGCTGGGATGAATCGACCTATCCGCAGGCGATCAAGACCCTCGAGCAGTTGATCGCGAAAGACCCCAACAACGCCGACGCCAGACGGCTGCTGTCGCGCATCTACACGTTCTCGAACAACCACACCGAGGCGCAGAACCAGTACAAGGCGCTGCTCGACGCCGATCCCGACAACGCCGATCTTCGACTCGAATACGCCCGAGCCCTGCGCGAATCGGGGGATTTCGGTCCCGCCATCGAGCAGGTGGATGTCGTGCTCGGCAAAACGCCGGATGACGTGGACGCCAAGATCGCCAAGGCGCAGATCCTGACGGAATTCGGTCGTCCCGACGAGGCGATCGCGCACTACGAGCAGATCCTGGCCACCAAGGGACAGGAAAAAAACCTCGACGCGCAGGTCGGCATCGGCCTCGCGTATCACAAGAAAGCGCTCGTCGCGAAAAAGCGCATGGACGAACTCGAGGCGTCGATCCAGCAGCAATGGCTGGGTGTCTTCGACCGCGTGCGCGCCGTCTTCGCGAAGTGGGATCACGACAGCGCCCGCACCGCCTCGCTCGACCATCTCGAACAGGCGGCGAAGGATCACCCCACGTCCTCCCTGCCCTACATCAAACTCGCCGAGGTCCAGATGGACTACGGCGCGAATGAGGACGCGATTGCCGCCTATCAGAAGGCGGCGCAGGCCGATCCGCAGGATGTCGCGCCGTGGCTGGGCATGTCGGTCGTGTACGGCAAGATGGGCAATCCGGACAAGAGCCTCGACGCCATCCGTCGCGCGGCGATGATCGCGCCGGACAACATGGAGGTCGTCGGCGGTTTGTCCGACGTCTACACCTATCAGCGCGATACGCAGAACGCGATCAAGACCCTCGAACAGGCCCTCTCGACGCACACATCCGATCTCGACCTGCGCCGAAAGCTCGCCATCGTCTATTCGCAGAACAGCCTCTACTACGACCAGGCGATCGAGCAGGCGAACTACGTGCTCCAGCAGGAGCCGGAGGATTTCCAGACCCGTCTGCTGCTCGCGCGCCTGTATTCGTGGACCGAGAAGTGGAACGAGGCCGACCGCGAGTTCCAGGTGCTGCTCTCGAAGATGCCCGAAGATGAGCCCGTGAAGTCCGAGGAAGGCGCGAACGTTCACCTCGCGGAACGCAACAAGGAAAAGGCGCTCACCAAGGAAGACCTCTACCTCGAGATGATGCGGGTTCGCTGCTACGGCGGACGCGCGCCCGAGGTCATCGTCGAGCTGACCGACAAGGTGCAGCAGCAGCCGGACAAGGCGACCTATCGTCTCGCGCTCGCGCACGCGTACGAAATCAACAAGGAATACGAAAAGTCCGAGACCCTCTACACGCAGGTCAAGGACACCGATCCGCGCAACTCGAACGCCTACATCGGTCTCGGGACCGTCTATCGCGAGACCGCGCAGTACGACAAGGCGGTGCTGGCCTATCGCGACGCGCTCGCCATCGACAGCGAATCGACCGAAGCCTACTACGGCCTCGGCGTGATCGACCGCAAGAGCGGCAACTACGAACGCGCCATCGCGATGCAGCGCAAGGTGCTGGAGTACGACCCGACGAACGTCAACGGCTTCACCGAAATGTCGTACAACCACTACCTGCTCTCCCGCCGCTACGTGGCGGTGACCGGCGAATACCAGCGCGCATGGTGGCTGCTTCAGAATTCGTGGGGCGATCTCTACGGCATCTACGGCGACTACCCCGCGAACATCGAGCAGATGCGGCGCATCCTCGAAGACGACCCCGCGAACGTTCAGGTGCGTTACCTGCTCGCGCAGGAACTCGCCGCGCACAATCGCTACAAGGAAGCGGCCCGCGAGTATCAGAAGGTGCTGGAGTATGACCCGGGGCATGTCGGCGCGCGCCTCGCCCTCGCCGAAATCTTCAGCTACGACCGTGACACTTACGGCTACGCGATCGCGCAGTGCATCGAGGTCCTGAAAAAGGACCCGGAGAACTTCGACGTGCGGCTGCGCCTCGCGCGGCTGTATTCGTGGTCGGGCCAATTCGAAGCCGCCAGTCAGCAGTATATCTGGCTGCTCAATCGGCGGCCCGGCAACCTCGACCTGCGGGCCGAGTACGCGCAGAACCTTTCGTACGCCAAGCGTTACGACGACGCCATCGAGCAATTCTCCATCGTCCTCTCGCAGGATCCCGGCCGCGAGGACGCGCGCATGGAATTGGCGAAGCTCTTTGCCTACAACAACCGCATTGACGACGCGATGAAGGAATACGAGGTCATCCTCAAGCGCAGCCCGAACAACTACGAGGCGGGCTTCGCGCTGGCGAACCTCTACTCGTGGGACCGGCGCTATTATGGCCGCGCGATCGACCTGTATCGCCGGCTTTACAACACGTACCCCAAGAACACCGAAGCGCGTCTGGAAATGGGCCGCCTGATGCTGGAACGCGGCGAGTTCGAGGACGCCGAGGCCGCGTATCGCGACGCCATCGCGCTCGAGCCCGACAACGTGGACGCCCATATCGCGCTGGGCAAGGTCTACATCGGCATGAAGAAGAACGGCGACGCCGAGAACGAGTTTGCGACCGCGCTCAAGTACGACCCGGACAACGTCGAGGCGCACTTCTATATGGCGAGCGTGCTCTCGATGAATCCCGATCGGTACGAGGACGCGATTCCGCACGCCGAATTCGTCGTGAACAAGGAGCCGGAGAACACCGACGTGCGGATTCTTCTCGCGCGGCTTTATTCCTACGAAACGCAGTACGCCAAGGCCGCGGAGCACCTGCAGTACGTCGTCGATAAGGGCGAAGACGACCGCGAGGTGCTGCTCGAACTTGCGCGAGCCTACAACTACGGCGAGGACTACGACTCGGCGCTGAACGTTTACAAGACGATGGTCGAAAAGGACCCGAACGACAACACGGTGCGGCTCGAAATGGGCCTGTGCTTCCTCGCGGTCGGCCAGTATCAGGATGCGATCGTCAACCTGGAATATGTCGCCGAGCAGGATCCGTGGAACGTCGAGGGTCGCAAGGGGCTCGCCCGCTCGTACAAGCAGTCGGGCCAGGTGGATCAGGCCATCGACCAGTACAAGCGCATCATGATCATCAATCCGAAGGACGACGAGGCGGCGCAGTACCTGAAGCTGTACTCGATCGAATACGTGGACGGTGCGTTCGTGGACAGCTATTTCATGCTGCCTGGGCCGGGAGGTCCCGGCGGAATCAAACCGGGCAAGGCCTCGCTCTACATGAGCGAGGCGGAGCAGAAGTATCGCGTCCAACTCGCGAACGAGCTGTACAACCGCCAGAACCTGAAACGGGCGCGCTACGAGTTCGAGAAACTCGTCAAGGCGAATCCGCAAAACGCCTATTACCATCTGGCGCTGGCGAACATTTATCGGCAGTCGGGCATGTGGCGCTCCGCGATCCACGAATACAAGGTCGCCCAGACGCTGGAGCCCGACAATCAGGAAGTGAAGGAAGGACTCGCCCGAGTGGCCTACGAAAGCGCCCCCACGCTGGACGTTTTCGCAGGGTACTCGGAGGCGATCCGTTTCGCCGATCGCGTCGGCTACTTCGTCGGCGGCGCCGAATTCACCTACCGCTTCCTCGACAACTGGGCCGTCTGGGCGCGGTACGAAGCCGGCCGCTTCGACCAGCAGCGCCAGGACGTCATCTTCACGCAGTCCCCCGCGGTCGGTCTGCAGCTCGGCCTCGGCGGCGAGGTCGCGATCTCGGGCGAGTACATCTTCAACATCTACGATCAGAACATCGACCCGACGCACAACTGGGGCGCGCGGGCGAGCTACGACCTGCTCGGCGTCGCCCTCTTCGACCTCGCGTACTCGCGCAAGGACAAGCGCGAGACCTTCACGTCGGTCGCGGAGAACATCTATATGGATTCGATCGGACTGACGCTGACGCTGCGCAATTTGATCGGTACGGATTGGGACCACTTCAGCGTGCTGGGCGAATACGCGTATCGCATCAACAGCGAATCGAAAGGCGACATCGTGGCGCTCGATTCGCAGACGTCCAATCAGGCGCGCGGCGGGCTCGGTTACACCTTCTTCGATCCGTTCCAGGTCGCCGACACGTCGATCCTGCTGTCGTACCTGTTCACGTACATCGACAACGAAACGCGCGATCCCTACAACGCCGAGGTCTACTGGTCACCGCTCGACTTCTACAGCCACTCGCTGCCGATCGGATGGAATCAGGCCGTCACCGAGGACGTGTTCTACAGCCTCGGTGTGTCGCCCACGTATTCGTTCGAGGAGGGCGAGGACGGTTGGGGCGTCGGCCTATTCGGCGGCGTCGATTGGCGCATCAACTACAATCACGCCCTATCGCTCGACGCCGACTGGTCCTATGGCGGTGTGCAGGACGCTTCGTTCTACGCGTGGAGCGTGTTCCTCAACTGGCGAATCTCCTTCGGCGATCACTCCGCGCTGGAGAAGTAGCGCCGATCCCCCTATTCCTTGCGCTGCTCCGGGACGTCCGGCTCGACATGCACGAGCAGGTTCACCGGCGCGTCGACGTGCGTCTCGACCATTTTTTCCAGGTCCGTCGCGACCTGATGCCCGTCGAGCACGCTCATGTCCGCGTCCACGAGAATATGAACATCGACAAATATCTCGCGACCGACATGACGCGTGCGAAGCTCGTGGTGCGCGCGGACCTGAGGGTGCGACGCGATCAGCCGCGCCACCTGGTCGCGGACCTGCGGCTCGACCGCCCCGTCGGTCAATTCGCTGAGGCAGTCGAACCCGACCCGCGCGCCGACGATGACGATCATGATGGCCACGACCAGACCGGCGAAGGCGTCGCCGTGATCCCAGCCGAGCGTGCCGCCGATCGTACCCACGATGACCACGACGGAGGAAAACGCGTCGGAGCGATGATGCCACGCGTTGGCGAGTACCGCCGGGCTGTTCGTCCGTTTCGCCACGCTCCGCGTGACCCAATACAACCATTCCTTGGATACGACGGAAATGCCCGCGAGCACGAGCACCCAGGTTCCCGGCGGGCGCGTCGCCACGTCGGCAATGAGCAGGTGCAGGGCGCTCCACGCCATCCAGCCACCGACGCCGATCAGAACGAGCGCCACGAAAATGGCCGCGATCGTCTCGAATTTGCCGTGCCCGTATGGGTGCGTATCGTCCACCGGGCGCTCGGCGGCCTTGGCGCCTGCGAGAACGGCGATGTCCGTGAGCAGATCGGACATGGAATGCAGGCCGTCGGCCACGAGAGCGATCGATCCGACGAGTTCGCCGACGACGATTTTGCCGATCATGAGCGCGATGTTGATGACCGCGCCGACCAGCGTCACGTTTCGGATCGCTCGGGAATCGTCGGCCTGTCCGCTCAACTCCGCTCCGATCGGCGCTTCACAGATGCGCCGTGGGAAGGTATTCGCCGCCGGTCCGCTGACCCGGAATGTCCGGCTCGATGTGCACGAGCAGGTTGACGGTCTTTGTCACCCGCGCATTGACCAGTTCCTTGAGTTCCTTCGTCACCTGATGACTTTCGTACACATTCATCGTCGGGTCCACCAGAACGTGCACATCGACGAAAAATTCCCGGCCGACACGCCTTGAACGCAATTTGTGGTGCGCCCGCACTGACGGATGGGAGTAGATGACCCTCTGCAACTGATCCCGGATTTCCGGCTCGGCCGACGCGTCGGTAAGTTCCGTCAGGCCGTCCGCGGCGACGCGCGCACCGGCCGCGAAGATCATCGCGGCGACGAAAATTCCCGCCACCGCATCGGCGTAATCCCAGCCCGCCAACATCCCCGCGCCGCCGAGAAGCACCACGAGCGCCGAGAGTGCGTCGGATCGGTGATTCCATGCGTTGGCCATCAATGTCGCGCTGTGCACGCGGCGCGATACGCCGCGCGTGAGACGGTAGAGCCATTCCTTCGCGACGAGCGTGAAGACCGCGACGGCGATGACCGGAACGCCGGGAACCGGTCCCGGCCCTAGCCGGAAGACGCGATAGGATCGCCAGGCGAACCCCGTGCCGACGGCCATGATCACGACCGCGATCGCAATGGCGGTCAGCGTTTCATACTTGCCGTGACCGTACGCGTGATCGTGATCGACGGGCCGGCGGCTGACGCGCGCCGCGACGAGGATAGACGCGTCGATGCCGATGTCGGAGATGGAGTTCGCGGCGTCCGCGAGCAGCGCCACGGATCCTGTCCATAATCCCGTTGACAGTTTGACGATGGACAGGACGATGTTCGTCGCGAGCGCCGTCAGCGTGACATTGCGCAGATCGCGATCGCCGTTGCCCGTGTTGACCCAGTGAAATGCCATCTCGCCAAAGCCGCCGCGAACACGCGGACATCGCGCAGGGAGTGGACCGCCGGAATCACTCCTGCGGACGCACGATCACCTTGATCGAATCTTCGCCGCGAACGACGAGGCCGAACGCCTCCTGCGTGCGCGACAGGGGGAGACGGTGCGTCACCATGTCGCCGACGGGCACGCGGCGCGCGCGGATCATGTCGAGTGCGGTGAAGTGATCCGCGGGGCTGCCCGCGTAAGTCGTCGTCACGGTGACGTCGTTCTTCCAAAATACGTCATTGATCGACAGGGGAAACGTGACGCCCTGATCGGTCGGAGCGAACAGCAGGATCGTTCCGCCGCGTTCGACGGACGCGAACGCCTGCTGCAACGCCGGAATCGCGCCGGTGGTTGCGATGACGACATCCGCGAGGTCGCCGCCGGTGGCCGCACGAAACGCGTCGGGCGTGAAGTCCCGTGCGTGAACGGCGAGCGCCGCGCCGAATCGTTTCGCGGACTCCAGCCGAAACGTCTGAACGTCCGTCGCGACGATGACGCCCGCGCCGAGCGCGGCCGCCGTGGCGATGTGGAGCAGCCCGGAAATGCCCGAGCCGATGACGAGGACGTTTTTTCCCGGCCCCACGCCCGCGATCCGCTGTCCGCGAAGCACGCACGCCAGCGGTTCCGTGAAACTCGCCTCGTCGTCGCTGACGCCGTCGGGGATGGAATAGACGCCCAGCCGGACATTGATCGCCGGCAAGCGAACGTACTCGCAAAAACCCCCGGGGTCGAAATTCGTCTTGCGCAACGTGTCGCAGACCGTCTCGTGGCCCGACCGGCAATAGCGGCACGTCATGCACGGCACGTGATGCGAGACGACCACCCGGTCGCCCGGCTTCACGTACGTCACGCCCTCGCCCACCTCCACGATTTCGCCCGCCACCTCGTGCCCGAGAATCAGCGGCGCTTTATGGATGCGGTACCATTCCATCACGTCCGAGCCGCACACGCCGCTCGAACGGATGCGCATGAGCGCCTCGCCCGGACCAATCGCGGGGACGGGCACATCCTGAACTCGGATATCGGAATTCCGGTAATAGACGGCCGCGCGCATCGTGGGCGTGATTGCGCTCATCTCGGAAGGGCTACGCCGATTTCCGAGACTTGGCTGATCTCGTCTTGGCGAGACCGAGCTTTTCTTTTTGGTAGATCTTGTAACCGGCTTCGACCGATGCCCCCTCATGCACGATGGCGCGAACGGCTTTGATCATTCCGACGGGGCAATCCGACTGGAAGATGTTGCGGCCCATGTCCACGCCCTTGGCGCCGGCCGCGATGGCGTTTTTCGTCATGACGAGTGCGTCGCGTTCGGCGAGTTTCTTGCCGCCCGCGATCACCGTGGGCACCGGCACGCAACTCGACACCGCGTCGAAACCATCACAGTAGTACGTCTTCACGATCGCCGCGCCGAGCTCCGCGCTGATGCGCGACGCGAGGGCGAGATAGCGCGAGTCGCGGGCCATTTCCTTACCGACCGCCGTCACGGCCAGAACCGGGATGCCGAAGCGCTGCGCTTCGTTAACGAGGTTGGAAAGCGACACCAGCGTCTGCCGTTCGTTCGGCGAACCGACGAAGACCGACATGGCCACCGCGGCAACGTTGAGCCGCACGGCCTCTTCGATGCTGACGGTGATCTCCTCGTCGGAGAGGTCGTCCTTGAGCACGCTCGTGCCGCCCGAAACGCGAAGAATGATCGGCACGCTGGTTCCGACTGGAACCTGCGTGCGCAGGATGCCGCGCGTGAGCATGAGCGCATCGGCGTAGGGCAGCAGCGGTCGGATCGTTTCGCCGGGATTTTTCAGCCCCGTCGTGGGCCCCTGAAAATATCCGTGATCGACCGCGAGCATCACAGTCCGTCCCGTATCGGGCCGGAAGATCTTCGCCATGCGGTTCGCCATTCCCCAATCCATTG
>JADLEX010000032.1 GCA_020845895.1 Deltaproteobacteria bacterium
AGCTGATGAAGCGAAGTTGCACGTTGTCGAGCGGAACCACGATCTCCTTCTCGCGCACGCGCAGCGTCGGATTCGCGACCGGCGTCGCGCTCGCCGCGCTCTTCACCGCCATCTGCGCGATCTTACGCCCGTAGTGCGCGTAGCGCTCGAGGCGCTCGTCGAGCCCGGTCTCCTCGGCGACGCCCGGCGTCACCATCGCGCCCAGCGCGCCGTGGGCGAAGATCGAAACGCCGCCGAGGTCCTTCTCGATCACCTTGTGCAGACCCACGACCCAGTCCGGCGAAACGCCCGTGTTCGCCGACCACAGATATTCCGGGTGGCTGCCGTAGTTGGAGAGCACGGCGATCGCATCGCCGCGCGATGCGTCGCGAAAGACGAGCGTCCACAGGTCGTGATCGAACCAGCGGCCGTCGCGCACGTTCCACGTCACGTCGCTTTTGTCGGATCGGTCGACCGCCCACGCCACGGTCGCCGGGCGCGCGCGCCGCTTCGCGCGACGCACCGCGTACGCCACCTCCGACGCGAGCGACGACATATATCGCCGGTCGATGCCGCTGACGATCGGTACGCCGGGCGCGGCGGCCTTGCCCCACAACCCCAGCGTGTCGGGACCCTGATGGGTGTGCGTGCACGCGACCCAGACGCGCGAAGCGGGCGGATCGCCGGCGGCCTCGCGAAGGCGCCGGTTGTCGGGCCCCTGCACGCCGATGAGATCGAGCATGACGAGCGCGAATTCCTCGTCCCCCTGACGCACGTACAACACGCGCGCGTGCAGCGGATCGAGCACGCGATCGGCCTTGCGATCGGTCCCGAACCCGGCGAGATAGACGCGCGAAAGATCGGTGGGAGTGATATCGACCCGCGAAGCCCCGGCGAAAAACGTGCCCGACATGCATGCATCCCCGGCGGCCGGAAGCTCGGGCCGCACGCGCGATAGTTAGCACCCGCAAGGGTGCGCGGCAAGTGCGAACCTCTCCCGAGGTTGCACGGATTTGACCGTGTTTCGGCTTTGCTCTAGGATCATTCGCGACGTGCAGGTCGTTTCCCGCACCGCCGAATCGCGCAACTCGGTCACCCCTTCGACGACGCCGACATGGGCCAGTATTTTCCTTCCCAGGACGAACTCCATCGCGTGATGCGGCTGTTTCTGACGCGGGCGTCGGAGCACGGCGTCGTCGGGCCCAAGCTCCAGCAGGCGGACATGGTGGTGCGGCTCTCGACCTGGGACCCCGAGGCGAACGTGACGCTGCACCTGGGCGATCCGGCGGACGGTGGGCGACGCTTCCTCACGTTCCAGATCGACGACGACTGCGCGCTCGCCGATCACAAGACGCCGCACGCGACCTTCGCGCAGAGCGCCGATTTCTTTCACCGATTCTGGTGCGGGTTCGAATCTCCGGGCATCGCCATCGTCAACGGCATGATCCGCGCGACGGGCAACTACCTGCGCGCGCTAGTGTTGTTTCCCGCGATCCGGCCGCTCTTTCGGACGTACCGCGAATCGTTGGAGGAATCGGGTTTCGCCCATCTGATTCTCGGAGATCACCGCTGATGCAGCGGATTATGCGCATTTGGAATCTTCTCGATTTCGGAGGATGAACATGATTGTCGGAGTGCCCAAGGAGATCAAATCGGACGAGAAACGCGTGGCGATGACGCCGCTCGGCGTGGCCACGATGGTGGCACGCGGCCACACGGTTTACGTGGAGCGATCGGCCGGCGTCGGCAGCCTCATCACGGACGAGGACTTCGAAAACGCGGGGGCGAAGATCCTGCCCACGGCGGCGGAGGTGTGGACGCGCTCCGAGATGATCGTGAAGGTCAAGGAACCGCTGCCCGCCGAGTTCGACTTCATGAAGGACAAGCTGATCTACACCTACCTGCACCTCGCGGCGGCGGAAGAACTCACGCACGCCATGCTGTCCTCGGGGTGCGTCGGCGTGGCGTACGAGACGATCGAACTCGCCGACGGATCGCTGCCGCTGCTCGCGCCGATGAGCGAGGTCGCGGGCAAGCTGGCCCCACAGGTCGGCGCGCAGTGCCTCGAGGCCGCGTACGGCGGCTCGGGCATCCTGCTCGCGGGCGTTTCGGGCGTCGCGCCGGCCAAGGTGGCCATCATCGGCGCGGGTGTCTCGGGTCAGTGCGCGTGCGAGATCGCGGTGGGCATGGGCGCGCAGGTCACGATTCTCGACATCAATCCCACGCGGCTGCGCTACATCCACGACATCCATCGCGGCAAGCTCATCACGCTCATGAGCAACAGCGGCAACATCGAAAAAGCCGTGCTCGAATCCGATCTCGTCATCGGCGCGGTGCTGATCCCCGGCGCCAAGGCGCCCAAGCTCGTCACGGGCGACATGATCCGCCGGATGAAGCCCGGCAGCGCGGTCGTGGACATCTCGGTCGATCAGGGCGGTTGCTTCGAGACGACGCACGCGACGACGCACAGCCATCCGACCTTCGTTGTCCACGATGTCGTACACTATTGCGTGGCAAACATGCCCGGCATCGTACCGCGCACGAGCACGTACGCGCTGACCAATGCGACGCTCAGCTACTCGCTGGAACTGGCCGACAAGGGCGTCGAGGCGGCCGTCGCGAACAACCTGCCGCTGCGCAAGGGCATCAACATCTACAAGGGCAAGGTGACCTATCGCGGCGTCGCCGAAGCCTGGGATCTTCCGTACACGCCGTACGAGGCGTGATTCTCATCGAAACGCAAACGAACGGGGCGCCTTGCGGCGCCCTGTTTTTTCGATCCGGGTCACGTGCTTACGGTTTCCCGGACGATCGGCGGATCTTCGGATTCAGCGGAACGACACGCTCTTCCACGTCGGCAGGAGCGAGTCGAAGCTCGACATCCCGCCGGTGAACACGGTCGTCTCCAGGATCTTCTCGCCCGTCTCGCGCTTGTAGACGCTGCCGGTGAGCGTGGTCCACGCGCGGACCTGATGCAGGTCGCGCAGGTTCTTCGTACCGCGGAAGTAGTAGTTCTTCTCGTCGTTGCCGAGGAACGTGAAGAAGTACTCCACGTCCTGCAACTGGTGGAGGCGGATGGTGCCGCGAACGACCGGTGCGCTCTCGGCAATGCCCGGCAGCGTCACGTAGCTGGTCTCGCCCATGCTCCACGTGAGAAAGTCGTCCTCGTTGGTCGGATCGAGGAATCCGGCCAAGTTGGCGACCGCCTCGGCGTGGAAGCCGAAGGAAACGGGCCTGTTCGTATCGACCCGGTGACTGTATTCTTCGGACGAGGACAGGGTTTCGACGAATCGGAAGGTGCCTTCTTTCAGGATTCCGAGCTTTTTCAGCAGGCCGAAATTCACGGCGTTCACGACGCTGACGTAGGTCGAAGCGGCCTTCGACAGCGGTCCGGATACGGCAGTCAGCATGACCAATCCTCCTTCAAACCCGCGGCGCGGGGCCGCTCGGGTGGAGCACGCTCGAACTGTAAGCTCGGGCACGGACGAATGCAAGGGGAATTTGACGCAACGTGTTAAATGTCACGAAAAAACCCGCGTGGGCAAAGGGAAAATTTGGAATTCGTTGAGAATTTGGTTGCGGCAGACCGCCCGGTACGTGGCGGTGTTTCTCTTGCTCGCGGTCGCTCATTCGGCATGCTCCTACGACGGGCCGGACGGCCACACCGATTGGTCGGTCTGGAGCGGTGACGCCCCGAGGCCCTCACTGGAGCTTATCGACGACGATGGCGAACTCGATGACGATCTTTGGCCCGACGACGATGGCGACGACACCGCGGACGACGATGGTGATGACACCGCGGACGACGACGCTTCCGACCCCGACCGTGACGGCGTTTCCACCCAAGACGAAACGACGGCCGGCACCGATCCCCGCGACCCCGCCAGCGCGCCCGCATGGCACCCGGAGTGGTCCGCATCGCCCCGCCTGATTCTCGACCGCGACGGATGGGAAGCGGTGCGTGAACGCTGGAACGAATCGGACGAGTTGACGACCGCGTTGCGCGACCGGATTCGCGCGACGGCGGGTGCCGCGCCGCTGGCGTATCCTGCCGATCCCTACGATCCGGGGGTTTTGGAAGCGAACGCGCAACGGGCGAAGGCTCGCGCGGCGGCGGCCTTGCTCGACGACGACCCCGTACTAGCCCTCGAAGCCGCCCGCATCTGTGCCGAGGCGTATTCGGACATGCGCGCCGTGGAGCTGATCGACTACGACAAGGGGACGATCCAAGGCGGACAGGCGCTGGCGACGCTGGCCCAAACGTGGGACCTTCTGGAGGGATTCGGACTCGCGTCGCCGACATGGCGCGATCACTGCCGTGACGCGATCGATCAGATCGCCGCGGATCTGTGGGACTACTACGTCGATTCGTGGCCGGTGATCCTGCGTCTCACGCAAAACAACCACAACATCAAGCTCGCCTCGGGGTTTGGAATGGCGGGATTCGTGCTGAACGACGGACCCGAAGCGGCGCGCTACGTCAATCACGCGTTGACGCAGGCGACCTACTATCTGCTCGACCGGCAGAACTGCGTCGGTGGGTGTCAGGCCGAGGGGCCGAACTATCTCGACTACACGATGCTCACCTTCTGGCCGTTTGCGATCGCGTACCACAACTTCGCACGGGGCGAGGCTTATCCGTATCACGAGACGTGCGCCACGAGGCTCGAGCACCTATGCCGCGACGAAATCCTCGATATCGCGGACCCCATGGAAGACCCGCGTCTCGCCGAGATTCTGCGCTGGCGGCAGCAGGTGACGATGCCGACGGGGTGGGCCGCGCCGTTCGACGATTCCAATCACGCGTGCGGATACCACGGGCTCGCGGCGGCGCTGACGGATGATCCGCTCTCGGCGTACCTGTTCGAGAACTCGCCCGAGTGCCGCCACGCGTCGGGCGGGCTCGAGGCGGAATTGTTGGCGTTTGCCGATGCGATTCCGGTTGCCCAGACGCCGACATCGCCATCGATTTGCCTGCCGGAAGCGGGGCAAGCCGTGCTGCGAACCGGATGGGGTGCGGACGACGCATTCGCCCTGGTGCAGGGCGAGCACGGCCGCGCGCGCGTGCATGGCTTCGGCCACGAGCAGACGGACGCGACGAGCTTCATCTGGCACGCGCTCGGCGAGACCTTTGCGATGGACTCGGGCTACATCGGGTTTCGCGATCGCGACCTCGTCGCGCACGCGGCGAATCACAACGTGATTCTGGTGGACGGCGTCGGCGCGCCGGAGGGTGTGCGCGGCGTTGGCGTGGATGTCGATGCGTTCCTCGACGGATTCGTCGACGCACCCGCGATCCGACAGGTCCGCGTGCGTGCACGATATCGCGAAACGGACTTCGAGCGACGCGTCGGGCTCGCCCCGGGCGCGTTCTTCTACGTCCTCGATCGCATCACGGCGAATTCCGCGCGGACGTTCACGTGGCTTTTTCACACGAATGCGGGGCCGGAGACGGACGGCGTCTTCGTGTCCACGCCCGACGGCGCGCGCATCGTTCGACCGCTCGCGATGATGGACGTGCACGTGGCGGCATCGCCCGTTTCGCCGACTCTGCAGGTCGGGGAATCCGTTCACGGGTTCGGTCACGGCGACATCGCGAACCACGCGGTGCTCGAAGCGATCGTGTCGGGAACAACTCCGCTCATCGGCGCGATCGGAGCATTTTCCCCGGCAGGCGGGGACGAGGCGGTGGTGACGACGCTCGACGGCGATCCGAATCAGGTCGCGTTCGTCGTCGTGTCGGGCGTCACGCGACACGTGCTGGGTTTCGCGCGAGAGGGATCGATGATCGATCTGCCCGCGAGCTTTACCGGCGCGGCGCGCGTGACGAGCGACGCCGATGTCGTTTACGTGCGTTGGTCGGACGGCGGGGGCCCGGACGTGACGTGGCGCGACGGCGGGAGTTTCGTCACGATCGACTAGCGATCCGATTCCAGCACTTTCACGATGATGTTGGTTGTGGAGCGTCCCTCGACCGGCGGCACCCGCTCGACGCGCCCGCCCGCGGCCTCGACCGTGTCGCGGCCGACGATCGCGTGCTCGGCCCAGTCGCCGCCTTTGACGAGGACATCCGGCACCACCGCGCGGATCAGGTCGCCGGGGTCCGCCTCCGGGAATATCACCACATAGTCCACGCACGCCAGCGCGGCCAGCACCTCGGCGCGCTCATGCTCCGGAACGATCGGTCGTCCCGGCCCCTTGAGCCCGCGCACTCCGGCATCGGCGTTGATCGCCACGACGAGGGCATCGCCGCGCGAGCGCGCGAATTCGAGCGTGCGAATGTGCCCCGAGTGCAGCAGGTCGAAACACCCATTCGTGAAGGCGAGCTTTCGTCCTTTGCTGCGCAGACGTTGCCGCACTTCGACCAGGGCTTCGCGGGTGAGGATCTTCGACGTGGCGGGTCGCGGCGCGTTCATGCTCATTTCCGTGAATTACTGCGTCTGGTAGATGGCGAAAATGATGCGACGGTTCTCGGACGGCGGCGCGCCTTCGATCGGCCGATCGCCGCCGAAACCGATCGCGATGACGCGCCCCGCGTCGATCCCGGCGTCGATCAGCGCGCGGGCGACCGCGTCGGCCTGCGTCTGGGTGAGCTGCCGGTCGCGCTCGGCATTGCCGGAAGTCTCGACATGCGCTTCGACGCGAACGCCGAGCTCCGGGTTCGCCACCAGTTGCACAGCGAACTCCTGTATCGCGCGGCGGTCGTTCGGGGAAAGCTTGTTCGACCGCGGCGCGAAATGAACCTCCGGCGGCACCAAAATCTTGAAGATGCGCGGCTGAATGTCCGGGCATCCGTCGTCGTCGAGAAATCCGTTCGGCGTTTCCGCGCCGTTTGGACACTTGTCGAGGGCGTCGGGAAAACCGTCGCCGTCGTTATCGGGGTCGGGGCAACCGTCGTTGTCCTGCCACCCGTCGAGGTCTTCCTTCAGGGCGGGGCACTGGTCGAGGGCGTCGGGAACACCGTCCTGATCGTTGTCCAGATCGGGGCATCCGTCGCGGTCGTTGTGGCTGTCGAAGTCCTCGGGGCTGTCGGGGCAGCCGTCCTCCTTGTCCAGGAGTCCGTCGCCGTCGTTGTCGTAGTCCGGCACGCCGTCGGAATCGTCCCAACCGTCGTAGTCCTCGGCGCGGTACGGGTCTCCGTCATTCGGATCGGCGATCCGGTCCCCGTCGAGGTCGCTCCGGCAATCCGCACTGTTCTCGATCGCGGCGGTCGAATTTTCCCTGGCGCGGGCGAGGTGCTCTTCGGCGATGCCGATCCGCCCCCTGGCCGCCTCGTCGCGGGCGAAGTCGAGGTAAGCCTCCGCCGACGCGAACTCCCGCGGCGAGCACCATTTTGCTCCGCGCTCACGGGCGAGATCCACTCGCGTTCGCGCCGCGTCCAGCTCCGGTCCCAGGTTCTTGGCGCACGCCGCCGTCAGAAGCGCGAGCAGGAGGACGACCGGCAGCGGACGCGGGATTCGACCGTTCGCGTTCATCGCAGTTCGATCTTTCGGAATTTCTTGGCGTTCTTGTAGGCCTGTTCCGCGAATTCGTGCGCCCGGGCGAGATATTGGTCGCCGAGCGCCGCGCGACCCTCCCGGTACTCCCGATCGGCCTGCGCCAGATAGAGTTCCGCCGCGAAAAACTCGTAGGGTGATTTCTCCTGCGCCCCCGAATACTTGGCCGAAGCGAACAGCGAGCGGGTTTCGTCGATCGTGACGGGGCTCCGACCGGGCACCACGGCGCAATGCGCGCACAATAGCGCGAGAACGCCCGTGCACAGGGCTCTCCAACGCACCGGCACCTTCATTGACGTTTTCCCGGGAGACACGCGCCAAGTGGTAGCACGCCCAAGTCGCGGGCGTCAATTTCGGGTCGGTCCGGGCCGAAACGCGATTGAACCGGGCATCGCGCGGTGCTATAAGCACGGCGATTGTCGGCGGCCGATTCGCCGATCGAATTGGGATGTGAGTTCTTGATCGACGATCCTCACTGCGATTCGGAATACGCCGAACCGCGCATCATTGGGCGAAGAGATCATTCCGTCTCGCGAAAGCTCATCGACCCCGATGCGCTCAAGGTGCTCTATCGCCTCTGCAACAACGGGTACAAGGCGTATCTGGTCGGCGGCGGCGTGCGCGACCTGCTGCTCGGGAAAACGCCCAAGGACTTCGACGTCGCGACGGACGCCAAGCCCGAGGAGGTCCGCCGCCTCTTCCGCAACTCGCGGATCATCGGGAGGCGTTTTCGCCTCGCCCACGTGTTTTTTCACGGCAACAAGATCGTCGAGGTCTCCACATTCCGGCGTTCGGTGACGAGCCTTCCCGCGATCGAGCTCGAACCGACCAACGGGGATGATCCGCCGGACGACGCGATCGCCCCCATCGACGACCCCGACCATGGTCCGAACGGCGATCAGGACGGCGCCGATGATTTCGAGACGGCTTCGTCGGACGAGCACCGGATTCCGCCGACCGAAAACGACTACGGCACCGCCGAGGAAGACGCGAAGCGCCGCGACATCACCATCAACGCGCTCTTCTACAACATTGCCGACTTCTCGATCATCGACTACGTCGGCGGCATGGACGACCTGCAGAACAGGGTGGTTCGCTCCGTCGGCTGCCCGCACCGCAGCATCAAGGAAGACCCGGTCCGCATGATCCGGGTGATCCGCCACGCGGCGCGCACCGGCTTCGCGATCGATCCCGCGACGTGGGAGGCGATTCTCGAACACGCCCGGCTGATTGTTCATTGCTCTCCGGCGCGCGTGCGCGAGGAATTTTTGCGCGATCTGCGCGGCGGGGCGTCGCACCTGAGCTTTCAGATGATGGTCGAAACGGGCCTGCTGCCCGTTCTTTTCCCGGCCTACGAAGAGGTCTTGGCGGGGGAGGACGGCGAGCGGACCAAGGAGTGGCTCCTGCGCAACCTGCGCGGCATCGACGCGCTCAACCGCAAGGGACCGCCGCTCTCGGACCCGATGCTGCTCGCCGCCTTCGTGGCCCCGTTCGTGCGCCACGCCCGCGTGCTCGAACGCGCGCCGGAGGAACGGGCCCGCGTTCCGTACTTTCACAGTGAAGTGCGCGAGGTCATCAAGCCCATCATCCGCAGCTTCGGATTCTCCAAGGCCCACGCGGAGAACATCTGCCAGACCGTGATCGGCATGCTGCTCATGGAAACCGCCGCCCGCGAGGACCGACCGCTGCCGCGATCTCTCGTGGGCAAGGTCTATTTCGGCGACGGCTACAAGCTCTACTGCGTGGAATGCGAGGGGCGCGGCGATCGCCTCCCCCCGGAATTTCATCAGGCGTTTCGCAAATGGGAACAGAAGTTCACGAGGCGACGTGACGGAGGGCCGGCCGAGGCCGAACGGGACGTCCCCGCTCCGGAACCCGGTCGAGATGGCGGGCCGCATCGACGCCGACGTCGCCGCTCACGTCGTCCCAAGAGCCCGGCCGAAGCCGCCGTCTGACCGACCCCGGCTCCCTTCGCATTGTCTTATCCGACCCGATGCCTTACATTTTTGCGCGTTTTCCACGGTCGAGGGCGCTGACGGGGACTTCCCGGATGTGCCGTAACGTGAATCGATGAAACCGACGAACGACAACTGGACGATTCTGATCCTCACGCGCGATCCCGCGAAACCGCGTCGGTTCGTCGTCAGCCGCCGGGCTGTTCGCCGGGCCGCGCTCGCCGCCGGTTTCGCGGCGATCGGATTGGGGGTTGGGGTTTTCGATTACGTCCAGACCAAGATGGACGTCATGGTCGCCCAGCGCCGGGAGAAGACCCTCATCACGCAGGTGCGCGACGAGCGTGCGAACGCCGAGGAGCGTCTCACGCAACTCTCGGCGCTGCGTGACGAGGTGTTGCAGCTTCGCCGGGCGGTGAACGCGTCGTCGAAGCTCGATCAGTCGCTGCGTCGCGAGCAGGGACTCGCCAGTCCCGCCGAGCATGTGATCGCGGCCGGCGGCGCGGAGATCCAGGTCCCGCTCGCCGATCGTTTCGACGACCGCGACATCGAGCGCATGCACGCGGCGATCCGCGAGCTCATCGAGCGCGCCGGAATTCGCAAGACGAGCCTCGCCACGCTGTCGCGCTACTTCCGCGATCAAGGCGCGCAGGTCGCCCAGCGACCGAGTCTATGGCCGATCAAGGGTTGGGTGACGAGCAACTTCGGCATGCGCACCAGCCCGTTCACCGGCGAGACGGCGATGCACGAGGGCTACGACATCGCCGCGCCGATCGGCACGGTCGTGCGCGCGCCCGCCGGCGGCGCCGTGGTTTACGTCGGCACGCACGACAACTACGGCAACTATCTCGTGATCGACCACGGCGGCGGACTGACCACGCACTACGGCCATCTGGCGTCGTCACTGGTCGCCGAGGGCGTTCGCATCTCGGCGCGCGCGCCGATCGCCCTCGTCGGCAACACGGGGCGCTCCACGGGTCCCCACCTGCACTACGAGATCCGGATGATGGATATTCCCGTCAATCCGGCGCCGTACCTTCCCGAAGATCCCGAGGAACCGACCGACTTCGCGCAGGGTCCGTGAGGCGCGTCCGGCTTTGGGTCCGCGGAGCCGGCCCGGCGCGTTGAACTTTTACGAGTCAAATCACGGCATGAGAACGGGGTGATGACCATGCCTTCGTTGTTCGCGAAGATTTTCGGCACCAAGAACGACCGCGAGATCAAGCGCCTGCGCAAGATCGCCGATCTCGTCAATGCGCAGGAGGCCGCCGTTCAACCGCTGTCCGACGACGGCCTCCGGGCGAAGACCGTGGAGTTCCGCGAGCGGCTCGCGAACGGCGAGACCCTCGATGATCTGGTTCCCGAGGCGTTCGCCGTGGTGCGCGAAGCCTCGCAGCGCGCCCTCGGCATGCGCCACTTCGACGTTCAGGTGATCGGCGGTCTCGCGCTGCACGAAGGCTGCATCTGCGAGATGCGTACCGGAGAGGGCAAGACGCTGACGTCGACGCTGCCGCTCTACCTGAACGCGCTGGTCGGGCGCGGGGCGCACGTCGTGACGGTCAACGACTACCTCGCGCGGCGCGACGCGGAGTGGATGGGGACGATCTACCGGTTCCTGGGCCTTTCGGTCGGCGTGATCGTTCACGGCCTGAACGACCGCGAACGCCGCGAGGCGTATCACTGCGACATCACCTACGGGACCAACAACGAGTTCGGTTTCGACTATCTGCGCGACAACATGAAGCTCGATCGCGCGGGCATGGTGCAGCGCGATTACTTCTACGCGATCGTGGACGAGGTGGACTCGATCCTGGTCGACGAGGCGCGCACGCCGCTCATCATCTCGGGCGCGACGGAAGACTCGACCGAGATGTACTACCAGGTCAACGGCGTCATCCCGGGGCTGCACAAAGAGGAACACTTCACCATCGACGAGAAGGCGCGTTCGGTCGTGCTCACCGAGGCCGGCGTGGAACGCGTGCAGAAGACGCTGGGGATCGAAAACCTGTACGACCCCGAACATATCGAGACGCTGCATCACGTGAATCAGGCGCTTCGCGCGCACACGCTGTACCAGGTCGATCGCGACTACATCGTCAAGGATGGCGAGGTGATGATCGTCGACGAATTCACGGGCCGCCTCATGCCCGGGCGGCGGTGGTCCGACGGTTTGCACCAGGCGATCGAGGCCAAGGAGCGCGTGAAGATCGAGAGCGAGAATCAGACCCTCGCGACGATCACGTTCCAGAACTTTTTCCGCATGTACGAAAAGCTGGCGGGCATGACGGGCACCGCCGACACCGAGGCGGTGGAGTTCAAGAAGATCTACGACCTCGACGTGCTCGTGGTGCCCACGCACCGCGACATGATCCGCATCGACCAGGCCGACATCATCTACCGGAGCGCCAAGGAAAAGTTCAAGGCGGTGGTGGAGCGGATCGCGGAGTGCCATGAGAAAGGGCAGCCGGTTCTCGTCGGCACGATCAGCATCGAGAAAAACGAGATGATGTCGGTGCTGCTCAAGCGGCGCGGAGTTCCCCACGAGATTCTGAACGCGAAGAACCACGAGCGCGAGGCCGAAATCATCGCGCAGGCCGGTCGGAGGGGACAGGTCACGCTGGCCACCAACATGGCCGGCCGCGGCACCGACATCATTCTGGGCGGCAACGCCGAAATGATGGCGAAAGCGCGGTGGCGGTATGAAAACCCCGAGGAGCCGTACGATCCGGCCCGCCCGGAATGTCAGGCCATGCAGGACAGCTTCCGGCACCAGTGCGAAGGGGAACGCGCGGACGTGCTGACGGCGGGAGGCTTGATGGTGCTCGGCACCGAACGTCACGAGTCGCGCCGCATCGACAATCAGCTTCGCGGTCGGTCCGGCCGGCAGGGTGACCCCGGCGAATCGGTCTTCTTTCTCGCGCTCGACGACGACCTGATGCGCATCTTCGGGTCGGAGCGAATGGACTCGATGCTCGCCAAGCTCGGCGTCCGCGAAGACGAACCGATCTTCCATCCCTGGATCACGAAGGCGATCGCCAACGCGCAGCAGAAGGTCGAGGGTCACAACTTCGATATCCGCAAGCGGCTGCTCGAGTACGACGACGTGATGAACCGGCAGCGCGAGGTGGTGTACTCCGAGCGCCTGCGGGTGCTCGAAGGCGAAGCGCTTCGTGGCGACTACCTGGAGATCGCGGAGGATTTGGCCGCGGAGGTGATCGCGCAGCACTGCGACGAAAAAGCCTATCCCGAGAACTGGCCGTGGAGTGAACTCATCGACCTCGTGCGCGCGCGCTGGGACCTCGATCCCTTCGTCGACTATCAGAAAGACGACGATCGCATGGAGGCGACCGCCGAGGATCTGCGCGAAAAACTCAAAGCCGCGTTAATCGACTACTACACGAACAAGGAAGCGGCCGTCGGCGAGGCGATCATGCGGGACGCCGAGCGCTATTTCATGCTCACGACGATCGACCAGCACTGGAAGGAACACCTGTTCCACATGGACCACCTGCGCGACGGCATCGGTCTTCGCGGATACGCGCAGGAAAACCCGCTGCTGGCGTACAAACGCGAGAGCTTCGCCATGTTCCAGGAGATGATGGGTCGCATCCGCGAACAGGCGTTCGACAAGGTGATGAGGTTCGTCGTGGCGACGGACGACACGACGCAGTTCCAGCGCAAGCCCGTCACGAAAAAACCCGTCAACTACGGTCGCGAAGCGCTCCGGCAGACACAGCGCCCGGAGGCGTCGCCCGACAAGGCCCGGCTGATGCCGGTGAAACGCACCGGCGTGAAGGTCGGCCCCAACGATCCGTGCCCTTGCGGTTCAGGGAAGAAATACAAGAAGTGCTGCCGCGACAAGGACAAGGCCGCGGCGGGCGCATGACAGGACGCGCCGCGCGCTCTTCCCTTGACGCGAGGCGGGGGATATTCTGACCGGGATTCGTGTTCGACGATGAATTTCGAGGGGTTTGTCCGGGCATGTCCGTTTCGAAGCAGCATCACGTCGCGCTGACCGTCAAGGATCTGGAGCGGAGCGTGCGTTTTTATACGCGCGAGCTCGGTCTGATCCACGACGACACGCTCGCCCTCGATGAGCAGGCGGCATACCGCATGTTCGGCATCGTCGGCGTGACGGTGCGTTCGGCGCTTCTATTTACGGAGCGCGGGCATCGCCTCGACCTTCATCAGTTCTCTTCGGGAAAGAATTCACGGCCCGATCTCCAGTTCGACCGGCCCGGGTTCCAGCACCTTGGCCTCGGCGTGGAGAACCTCGACGAACTGGGCAAACGGCTCGAACTGGACGGGGTGGAGATCGTCGCCGCGCCGTTTCAAACGCCGACGGGAGAAAGAATCGCATTCGTCCGTGACCCCGACGGCGTCGTCCTCCAACTCATCGAGGAGAATCGCTGGACGGCGCGCCTGTCGCGCATCGCGCTGCCGGCGAGGTTGTGGCTCGGTCGGTCGCGCCGCCGGCGCGCCCACGCACTCGTGGGGACCGCGATGTCGTGTTCCGATTTGCCTCAGGGGACCGGGCCCCCCGTGCGCTGATCCAACGGGATCTTCCCGCGCCGGCCTTATCGCGGTCCGGTTTCCGGGCGCTCGTCGAAGTTGATGTTTTTCGCGGATCTGTAATCGATGCGATTGATGTGGATGCCCGCGAGAACGTGTGCGAACGCGTCGGTGATCCGCGCGAGATCGCTTTGCGTGAGCGGGCAATCATCGAGCTGCCCCGACAGCAAAATCCGGCTCGTGGTCCGGTCGATCATGTCACGCAGCGCCTCGGGCGAACGGTCCTTCAGCGAGCGGCTGGTGGCCTCGACCGCGTCGGCGAACATCATGATCCCGGTTTCCTTCGAACGCGGTCGGGGACCGTCGTAGGTGAAACGCGAGACGTCCACGCGGCTTACGTCGCCGCCTTCTTGTTCGACCGCCTTCGCGAGGAAAAACGCGATCTTGCCCGTGCCGTGGTGCTCGCGGATGAAGTCGATGATCCGCTCGCCCAGCCGATGGGTGCGCGCGAGTTCCACGCCGTCCGAAACGTGCCGTTTGATGATGTCCGCGCTGTGATAAGGATCGTTTACCGCGTCGTGCGGATTCGAGGCGGCCTGGTTTTCGACGAAATAGTCGGGATTCGCGCTCTTGCCCGCGTCGTGAAACAGCGCGCCGACCCGGCAGAGCAGGGCGTTGGCGCCGATGCGCTCCGCGGCGGCCTCGGCCAGCGAGCCGATCGTCACCGAGTGCTGAAAGGTGCCCGGGGTCTTCGTCATGATTTCGCGGAGCAGGGGGTGCTCGTAGTTGGCGAGTTCGAGCAGCGAAACCGGCGTCGTGTAACCGAAGGCGTATTCGACGATCGGCGAGAAGGCGATGACGAACAGCGACGCCAGCAGTCCGCCGGCGAAGGCGGTGATAAAAAGTGCGACCGCGTGTTCGACGGCGAATCCCAGCAACAGGCAGCAGCCGACCATCCCGACGTTGACGAGTCCGACCGTCACGCCCGCCTGGATGACGTCGGCACGTCGGTGTGCCCGGCCGACGGCGTGAAGCGAGACGACGGATGACACGAACAGATAGACGGACATCGGGATTTCGAACGGTGAGATCAACGCCGCAACCAGGGCGAACACGACGCAAAAAACGAGCGCGATCTCGAACCGATGGACGAAACGGACCTGCATCGGCGCGAAGGCGGCGGGATAGAGAAACAGCATCGCCGCGGACGGAAAAACGACGTACGTTTCCGCGAGAAGACTGCCGAGAAACAACAACAGGCGAAACAGCGCGAGAGACACGATCAACATGACGCCGAGGAACACGAAGTCGCGGTTCGTCATATCGAAGTCGGGCAAGTTGATGTCGGCGATGGTGAACGAAAAGAAGATCAGCAGCGCGATCAGCACCGACACGCCGATCCACCGGGGCAGGGCGGTCTTGCGCGACTCCTGCCTGGCGAGCCAGCGCATGACGAGCGCGTGCTCGCCCGTGACGACCCGGCCTTCGCCCACGATGAGTTGATTCTTCTTGTAAACGAGTTTGACCGGGATAACGGCGGCCGCGGCGGCCCGGCGACGATCCTCGGTCATTTCGCGGTTGAGCGTCAGATTCGGGCGAATCTGGCTCTTCAGGACCTGCGTCGCGAAGTCGGAAAACTCCCCGTGAGCATCGGATAGAGTCGCGACCGCCTGCGTCTCCGCGGCTTCGCGCGCGCCGATCATGTCCACGACGCCCTGCGCGGCCGAGGCCAGCGCCTCATCCTGCGTCAGGACGTTTCGGACGTGAATCTGCGCCTTTTCCGGATCCTGATCGAATCCTCGAAGCGTCTCGGCGAACTCGGCGCGATCTTCCACGACGCGCAGCGATCCCAATTTTTCCAAAACGCGAAGGATCTCGTCGGCGAGCGTTTGGGAAAAGCGAATCGCATGCAGCCGCTCGAAATCCGCGTCCTGAAGCGAGATCCCGAGTTCGGCGGCGAATCGGCGCGCGCGCGATCGGATGGCCTCTTCGCCCGCGCTGTCGGTCACGTAAGCGGATTGAATCTCGACGAACGCGCCCTGAACGCGCAGCCTCGCCTTTTCGAAAAGTTCCGGGTCATGATCGAAGACGATCGGGACGGCCGTCATCGCCTCGCGCTTTTTCGTTTCGGTCGCCGCTTCGTCCTCGATCTCGAAGTCGGCCGGCGCGCGGACGCTCTTGCGGGCGTAAGTGCCCTCGCGAAGCACGGCCGTCCCCGTCACCAAACCCTGCGAAATCAACAGCCCGATGAGAAGCGAGAGCCCGAGGATCACGAGGCCGAGGCGCAATTTGGCGCGCGAATCTCCGGCGTTCGCGGCCAAAGCGCCGGATTCGGGCGGTGGGGTTGAGTTGCTCATTCGTGTTCGAAATCCTGCCCGGCTACCTTAACCGAGCCGGCTCGATACGGGCAAGCCGCGCCGACGCGCCGGTTCTCGGCGATTGACGGAACGGCGGGCCGCCGCGAAGATGCGCGGCGAATTGGGCACGTCGTCGGGGAGTCATCCGGGGAATGTTCCGTCACAACTGGAAATTCGTCGTCGCGGCGCTGGTGCTCGCGGGCACGGCGTGGCTGGTGGCCTGCGGATCGGACGGTCCGCAGGGCACGGGCACGGGCGTCGGCGCGACGCAGGACGTCGGCAAGGCCTGCGAGGGGGCGTGCGTCGGCGGCGAGGACGGGTGGTGCTACGACAAGAATCAGGCGACGTGCGTGTCGTGGGTGTGCGTGGGGCGGACGACGCCGGAATCGTATTGCACCGAACTGTGCGACCTCGATACGCAGTGCCCCGACGGGTATTCGTGCGTGGACGATTGCGAAATCGGATCATTCGACCAAGCGTACTGCGTGACGGAGGAAGATCACGACTATCTGGAGTCGCTCGGCCTTTGCGACGCGTCCCATTGATCGGTCACGGCGTATGAACGACCTCGATCTCGACCTCGGCGAGCCCGGCATTGACCATGTCGATCTGTTCGGCGGCGGCCCTCGACAAGTCGATGATGCGCCCGCGTTTCCACGGCCCGCGGTCGTTGATGCGCACGAGCACCGACTGATCGTTGGATGTATTCGTGACGCGCACGATGGTTCCGAACGGCAGCGAGGGATGCGCGGCGGTGAGCTTGTTCTGGTCGAAGATTTCGCCGCCGGCCGTGCGCCGGCCGTGAAACTCCGTGCCGTACCAGCACGCGGTGCCGGACTGGCTCCAGCCCTCGGACCGCTCGCGCACGGTGTATCGCGGCGCGCAGGCCGATACGACGGTGACGAGCAGAGCGAAACAGATGGGGAGCATTGAACGTGTCGGCATCTGACGGCGATCCTGCGGGGAAATCGAAAAGCGTGTCAAGAAAACCGGTCGCGCATCGGTTCCCCCGGTTCATTCTGACGCATTTCGTGGCGGAAGCGAGGGACCTGGAAGGCGCCGATCCGGTCGCCGCCAACGTCCACGTATCGCGTCTCATTCTCGATTACGGCAACGCGTTCGACGATCGGGAAACCAACGGGTCGTGGACGCCGATTCAGAACGAACCGGATTGGATCGGCGCGTGGACGCGTGTTCTGCAGGTCGTGAACGACCCGGAGCGTCGCGAGGGTTTGTTTGCGCGCATGGAGCGCGTCCGCAAGTCGTACGAACGCCTGCGGCGTCACCCCGAACCCGCGCTCGCCGCGCGGGTCGTCGGGCGGTTCGCGGTCGCGCTCGCCGACCAGCTCGCCGCGCACCCCGAGGCGGTTTCGTGGCGGGCGAGCGATCTGCTCGACTTCGCGCACACGGCGTTTGCGCGACTTCACTTCGCGTACGACGCGGCGGGCCGGGTCAAACGCGTTCGCGCCGCGGACGTGGAGTGGGAACTCGTGGACCGTGACGTCTTCGCGGCCCGATGGTCGGTCATGACGCGTTCGGGCCCGGTGCGTCTCGGAGCGCTGCGTTTCGCGTCGCGGAAGTGGCGGATCGAGCCGTCCTGGCCCGGACCCGAGGGCCGGTCGCTGAGCGCGGTGCTGAGCGCGGATTCGAATATCGTCGCGGCGACGAACGGCGGCTATTACCTCTACTCGGAGGTGCCCGGCGCGCCTCATGGCGCACTCGGCGACCCGGCGGGACTGGCCGTGCGCGACGGCGTCGTGTTGACGCCGCCGATTTATCGCCGCCCCGCCCTGCTGCAGGATGAGCAGTTTCACGTTCACCTGCGCGTTGTCGGCCTGAAGGGCGTGACGATGCGGCGGGGGAACATGAAGCTCGCGGCTCGGCTCGTGAACCGGCCCCAACTGAATCCCGGCGATATCGTCTTCTACAATTCGTTGCACGGAGCGCGAACACCGGTCGCGCCGATCGCGTTCGCCGTCTACGGACGGCGCGTGGTGGAGACCGCAATGAACGACGGCGTGGCGATTCCGCTCGGCGGGATCGCCGTGGCGATGCACCCGGGTTCAGTCGTCCCGGATAGGGGACTGGTCTCGATGGGCGACGAATGGGAATTCGATCTCCCCACCATCCCCGGCGTCGGCCGCGTGGTCGGCGCGGTGGCCGGGGGACCGATGATTCTCGCCGCGCGAAAATCGTCCGTCGATTGGGCGCAGGGCGACTACGGCGAGAATGCCATTCCCGAGGCGCTTCATCCGTTCGGCTTTTTTGCCCAGAGCTTCGCGCCGCGCCTGGCCGCGGGCGTGACCGAAGATCATCAGGTGGTGATCGTGGCGGTGGAAGGGCGAGACTTCAAGCACTCGGTCGGGATGAATCTCGATTCGCTGGCGAGATTGATGCTCGATCTGGGGTGCGTGCAGGCGATGAATCTCGACGGCGGCGGCGGCGTGGGCATGATCGTGCGGGGCGACGACGGCGTGGTCGGCGCGGCGACGCGGCCGATCCGCAGCGTCCTCGCGTTCCGAAGTGTAAAAGCCTAGTCGGTCACGTCGGCGGCGCAGCGAAACCCGAGGTCCGACGTGAAACTCTCCGGCAGCAGCGCGTTGCGATACGCGGTGCGACCGAGCGTCGCGACCGTCATGAAGGACCCCCCGCGAATCACACGCCGAATCCCCGTCTGGGGGCCGACCGGATCGGTCGAGTTGCCCGGCCAGATCGCGTCATCGTAGTAGTCGGCCGCGTAATAATCGGCGACCCACTCGAAGACGTTTCCGCTGAGATTCTGGACCGAGTAGGGGGACGCGCCGTAGTCGTAGTCCGCTACCGGTTGGGTGTCTCCGACGCACCCTTCGTCGTCGACGATCACCTTCCCGCCGGCATCGTATCCCGCGGTTGCAAGACGGAGATTCGCGCGCAGGCAGTCGGGAGGCTCGTCGCCCCAAGGGTACCGCCGCACGCCGGGGCCACGCGCCGCCTTTTCCCACTCGGCTTCGGTGGGCAAGCGACGTCCCAGCCACGCACAGTATGTCGCCGCCTGATGCCACGAGACGTGGACGACGGGATAGGCACCAAATGACGGATTCAGGTAGTAATCCGCGTGCGTTCGCGAGGCGCCATCGTGCGGATCGTCGCACGCGCCCGCATCGACGCACGCGCGATACTGCGCGTTCGAGACCTCGGTCCGCTCGATCGCGTACGCGCGAAGGTCCACTTGGTGCACCGGGTGCTCGTCCGAAAATCCTTCGTCCACGCCGGGCGAGAAGAGGTCCCATTCGGGGTCCGAGTCGGCGCCCATCCAGAACGTTCCCGCCGGGATGACGATCAGTCCCGACGCGGCGGCGGGGCCGTAGTCGCGATCCCAGTCCCCATCATCGTCCGGCAGCTTCGAGCATGCCGCGGTGAGCAGGACGATCGCGATCGACACGAGGAGCGCGCGACGAATCATGGAGTCCCCTCGACGAGCGGGACGACCTCAAGCGCGCGACCGAATTTGTTGGCGAGTTCCTCGGCGAAAAAATTCGCCTGTAACTGCGTTCCGAATTCCCCGACCAACACCTCGGTCCGTGTGTCGTCCACGGGGCGTACGATCGTCTTGAAGCCCTGCTGCACGAACTGGGCGGCGGTGCGCTCGGCTTCGGCGTTCGGAAAAACGCCGAGACGCACGGTGAACTGCTCCCGCGTCAGGCGCATGGACCGGGATGCGCGGGCGTCGGGATTCGCGTCGAGATCCGTCAGGCGTTCCCGGGCCGAAGCGGCATACGGACTGGCCGGAGCCTGCTCGACGATTCTGCGATAAACGCCGATCGCGCCGCGACGATCCCCCGCGCGCTCCATCGCCTGCGCAAGACCGAAACCCGCGCGCGGCGCGTCGATCGCGGCGGCGTGCTTTTCCAGCAGGCGCGAAAACATCGACCGCGCCTCCGGCGCCTGACCGAGTTGCAGGCGCGCCTCGGCGAGCCCGAGCATGGCGGCGGGAATCTGCTCGGAGTCCGGATAGAGTGCGATGAGCGCCGCGTAGTGCTCGGCCGCCGCGGCGTGCCGGCCCAGCGACGCGTTCGCCCGGGCGGCGATCCAGCGGGCTTTCGCGGAATCCGCGGGGGACGGCTTGGCGGCGATCAGGGCGTCGACTTCCTTGAGGGCGGCCATGGCGTTTCCGGTGTTGAGATAAAGCCCCGCGAGATCGAGCCGCGCCGTCGCCGCTTCCGGCGAGTCGGGTCGCGACTCGACCAAAGCGCGATAGAGCGGCATGGCGGCGAAAAGATCCGTCTGCCGTTGCGCCTGAAGCAGTTTCAGTTTCGGTGTTTCGAGCGAGTCGGGAAATTTGCGGGTGAATTCGTCGAGGTCGCGGCCGGCAGGTTCGATACGGCCGGACTCAAAACCGCTGCGGATCTGCTCCGCGAGGAGTCGTTCGAGGTCGGACTCCCCCGCCCAGGCCGCGCTCGCCGCGGCAAGGGTCAGCACAGCGGCGAATGCAATGATGCATGCGCGAAGCACGGAGTCCTCAGGGGCGCAGTTCGTCGCGGCCGGAATCGCCCACGTTGTAGGCGACGTCCTGATCGTCGGCGCCGCGCAGTTGCCCGTAGCGTTCCACGAGGTCCTTTCGCTCGCGGGCGAGACGGCGGCGTTCGCGCCGGGTGAGCAGGATTTCGCGGAGCGATCCGACCAGCATGAACAGCGCGCCGAGAAAGAGGGCAATCAGCAGGTACGCCCACATGGGCATCGGAATCGTCTGAATGCGCCGCTCGACCTGCGTTGTTCCCGCTCCGGCGGCGCCGCCGGATTCGGAGTCCGCGGACGTCGAGGCATCGGAGTCAGCCGAGGCGTCGGAGTCGGCGGCGGGCTCATCCGGTTCGACCGAATGCGTCTGCACGTACGAAAAGATGACGATGGGTTCGGCGTGATTCAGCCACGCCCAGTTGAAATGAATCACGAACCCGAAAAACACCGCGCACAGCAGGGCAATGAATACCTTGATGACCCGCATCCCCAATCCTCTCGTCGGGTTCGCGCCCTATTCGGCGTCGACCAGGGAAAAATCCTCGAAAAACGGCTTCATCTGGCCGTAGGTGTCCTCGATGTGCTCCGAGATCACCCGCACGTCCGCGAGAACCGGCATGAAATTCGTGTCGCCGTTCCAACGGGGAACGACGTGGAGGTGGATGTGCTCGTCGATGCCGGCGCCCGCCGGTTTGCCCATGTTGATGCCGATATTGAAGCCCTGGGGCTTCATAATGCGAATCAGGATTTTTTGCACGTGCCGGATAAGGTCGAAGGTTTCCGTCGCCGCCGACGCCGAGAACGCCTCCACCGAGTCCGTGTGCCCGTACGGAACGATCATCACGTGTCCGTTGGAGTACGGATACAGGTTCATGATGACGAACACCTCACGGCCGCGATGCAGAATCAGATTCTCCCGGTCGCGCGTCACGCGGGGTTTGTCGCAGAAAATGCAGCCGGCTTCGCGCGGTCCCTTCAGGTAGGGGATTCGCCATGGCGCCCAGATTCGATTCATCGAGTTCCCCGCAACGAACGCAGTTCCACGATCTCGCCGTCCACGCGTCCGTCTTTCACGGTCAGGATGCCGACCGATCCTCCGCGATGGTCGCGTGGACGCAGGGGTGAGCCGGGGTTGAACACTAACACACCTTTGCGACGCTCGCACAGGGCCACGTGCGTGTGTCCGTAGACGATCGCGTCGGCGCCGGGGAAGACGGGGAGCAGGGCGTCGGGGAGCGATCCCGAGTATCCGTGGCCGTGCGCGACGGCGATCGTTGCGCCGTCCACGTGAACGGTGCGGGTCGGAGGCGACAACGCGTCGTCCCTGAAGCGATCCATGTTTCCCGCGACGGCGAGCACGCGCATGTCCGCGAACAACTCGAAGAAGATATCCGGGTCGGTGATGTCTCCGGCGTGCAGGATGAGTTCGACGCCGTCGAAGACGTTTGCGAGGAGACGGGCCAGGGGGCGCAGGTCTTGCGTCAGGCTGAGGTGCGTATCCGATATGACGCCGATGCGCGTCACGCCGAGGCTCTCGAAGACCTCAGGGTTTCTGGTCGGGTTCGTTGTCGACGTCGAGGATCGAGCCGAATTCGGGGCGCGGACCCGTCCACTGGCCGTCCACGCGCAGGCGAAGCTCCTTGCCGACCTTGAAGAACGGCACTTTTTTCGCCGCGACCTCGACCTGCGATCCGGTCTTGGGATCGCGCCCGACGCGCTCGCGCCGCTGGCGCAGGTGGAAACTGCCGAATCCGCGGATCTCGATGCGGTCGCCCTGCTGCAGGGCCTCGACCATGCGATCGAAAACCGCGTTGACGATGACCTCGGCGTCTTTTTTGCGTTCGCCGGGAATGTGGTCCGCCACCATTTCGATCAATTCGGACTTTGTCATGGCCGAAGTTCCTCCCACGAAAGAGACCCGATCACGACTGGAGATTCCAGGGCCGTATCGCCCGCACCCGGGCCTTTTCCACCGATTGCCAGAACCGGGAGGCCACGCTGTCGAGCAGCAGGTCGAGGATATCCACGGGTTTGGGTTTGACGCGGATCACGCGGGGCCGACCCTCGATTCCCGCCATTTCCGCCGCGGCATCGATGGCGTCGTTGAAATTTCCGAGCCGGTCCACGAGCCCGAGTTTCTGTGCCTGCGCCCCGGTAAAGATGCGCCCGTCCGCGATGGCGCGGACCTGATCGGCGGGGAGATTTCTGCCCTGCGCGATGGCCTCGACAAATTGCCCCAGAACGTCGTCCACCATATCCTGCAAAAGCGCCTGTTCCTCGGCCGACAGGGGACGATTGGTGGACCCCATGTCCTTGTAGCGCCCGCTTTTCACGACGACGTTCTGGACGCGGGCCCACTTGTACAGCTCTTCCAGATTCATGAACTCCATGATCGCGCCGATGGAGCCGGTCAACGTTCCGGGATTGGCGACGATCATGTCCGCACCGCAGGCGATGTAATAGCCGCCCGAGGCGGCCATGCCGCCGAGCGAGGCGATCACGGTCTTGGTTTGCTTCGTGCGGACGATCTCGGAATAGATTTCCTGCGAAGGGCCGACCGCTCCGCCCGGGGAGTCGATTCGGACCACGATGGCGCGCACCGACGAGTCGTCGCGGTATTCGGCGAGTTCCTCCAGCACGCGACGGCTGTCGGTGATGACGTCGAACACGTCGATGACTCCGACGGCATTGCTGGAAAAAGAGATACGACTGGACTGCGGCACGGTGACCGCGATCAGGGTCACCGTGCCGAAGACCATGAGAATAAGAACGGTCCCCAGCGCAAAGCCGAGGAGGACCGTACGGGTTCGCATCCTGACTCCGGTGCGGGCGGGGCTACTCCCCGTCCGTCTCCTCGGCGACCGGCTCATCTTCCGGCGTCGACGCCACGACGAGCAGATCGGCCATGTGCGCGCGCGAATCGCCCTGCTTTTCCAGGAACGACGCGAGATCCGACTTGGTGTCGTTGGACTCGATCGACCTGATCGACAGGCGGATACGCCGCTCCTTCGTGTCGATGTTGATGATCTCGGCGGTCACGCGCTGGTTGAGCGAAACGACATCGGCCGGGTTTTCCACCTTCTTCGCCGACAGCTCGGAAATGTGGATCAGACCCTCGACGCCGTCCTCGAGGCTCACGAAGACGCCGAAATCCGTGATGTGAATGACGTCGCCCGCGACGATATCGCCCACGTGGTAACGCTGCGGCACGCGGACCCACGGGTCTTCCATGATCTGCTTGATGCCGAGCGAGAACCGCTCGTTCTCGCGGTCGATGGAAAGCACGATGGCTTCGACTTCCTGACCCTTTTTGTACAGCTCGCCGGGATGCTTGACGCGCTGCGACCACGAAATGTCGCTGATGTGGATGAGGCCGTCGATGCCCTCGTCGATTCCGACGAAGATGCCGAAATCGGTGATGTTGCGGATCGAGCCCACGATGTGCGTGCCCACCGGATAGTTCTGTTCGATCACGTCCCACGGATTCGGCTCGAGCTGCTTGAGGCCGAGCGAAATCCTGCGGTTTTCCTTGTTCACGTCCAGAATCACGGACTCGACCACGTCGCCGACCTGCACGACCTTGTTCGGGTGCTTGATCTTCTTGGTCCAGCTCATCTCGGAGACGTGAATCAGGCCCTCGATGCCTTCGGAGAGTTCCACGAAGGCACCGTAGTCGGCGAGGCTGACGACCTTGCCCTCGATCCGCTGGCCGATCGCGAATTTTTCCTCGACCTGCTGCCACGGGTCGGGCAGGATCTGCTTGAGGCCCAGCGACACGCGCTGCCGCTCGGGGTCGTACTTGAGCACGATCGTCTTCACGTCCTGGCCGATCTCGAACATCTCCGACGGATGATTCACGCGGCCCCAGGACATGTCGGTAATGTGCAGCAGTCCGTCGATGCCGCCCAGATCGATGAATGCGCCGTAATCGGTGAGGTTCTTGACCTGACCGTCGAGGGTCGCGCCTTCCTGCAAGCGCTCCAGCGTCTTGGCGCGCTCGACCTCGCGCTCTTTTTCGAGCAGAGCGCGGCGCGAAAGCACGATGTTTCCGCGGCGCTTGTTGAACTTGAGGATCTTGAACTTGGTGAGTTCGCCGATCAGCTTGTCCAGATTACGGACGGGGCGCAGATCGACCTGGGAGCCCGGCAGGAAGGCGCGGACGCCGATATCGACGTTCAGGCCGCCCTTGACGCGGGAGATGATCCGGCCTTCGACCACGCCGTCGCGCTCGTAGGCTTCGCTGATCTCGTCCCAGATCTTCATCTTGTCGGCTTTTTCCTTGGAGAGAACGATCGTGCCGTCCTCGTCCTCCTGCTCCTCGAGCAGGACATCGACCTCGTCGCCGACATTGACGCGGTAACCGCCGTCCGTGGCGCGAAATTCCGAAATGTCGATCACGCCTTCGGATTTGTATCCGATGTCCACGACGACCTGGTCGCCGTGCAAGGCAATGATCTTACCCCGGACGACTTCGCCCTCTCGCTTGCTGTTGATCTCGCTGCTCTCAAGAAGCTCGGCGAAGGAGAGCTCCTCTTGAGGTTGGGTGGAAGGTGTCACGTTCGACATGAAACTCGGGTCCCCTTTCTGGCATATATTCCAAATCGAAAGAGCGGCAAGCCCTTTCGTTTCGGTCGTGGTTCGGGTCGCCGTCGGCGGCGCGCCGTTTCGCGGACGAATACGCGCCTCGCGCGAAACTCGCGCGCCGACGCGTATGAAAACCCCTAATAATCAATAACTTACGCGTGTGCCCGTGAAAGGCGGGCGGATTCTATCCGCTCGGTATCCAAAAATCAAGCGCGTTCGCGGCCTTGCATGATCTTGCGGGCGAGCAGCACGATATTGGAGACGACGAGCCCGATGTCCATGACGGACGTGTCCATGAACAGGGCGTCGTCGGCCCGGCGTAGCGGATTCGCCGCGCGCGTCGAGTCTGCTTCGTCGCGGCGCGCCTGATCCCGCAGGACGGACGCGAGGTCCGGCGCGTCGCCCTTCGCCGCGAGTTCCAAGTGACGCCGTTTTGCACGCTCATCGGCCGATGCCGTCAGGAAGACCTTCAACTCGGCATCGGGGAAGACATTCGTCGTGATATCGCGGCCTTCCATGATGACGCCGCCGTCGCGACCCATCTCGCGCTGGAGTTCGACGAGCCGCTCACGGACGACCGGCAGAGCCGAGAGCGCCGACGCGAGTCCGCTGATCTCGTGCTCGCGGATGGCCGCGCTCACATCCTCGCCATTGCACAGCACGCGCTGCTCGCCGCCGGAAGCCGCGCCGAACTCGATCCGGATCGGGCGGAGCAGTTCTCGCAATGCAGGGCTGTCCGCCACGGGCAAGCCGCCGCGTTTGGCCAGCAGGGCGACGCACCGATACATCGCTCCGGTGTCGATGTAGGTAAATCCCAGTTCCGTCGCGACGCGCCGGCTGACGGTGCTCTTGCCCGCGCCCGACGGCCCGTCGATGGCGATGATCGGCCGCGTCCTCATCTTTCCTCCGCCGCGTTCCTCAGGATGCCGAGGAATCCCGGATAACTGACCTCGGAGATATCGAAATTGCGGACGCGCACGCCGGGGATGTGCGTGCCCGCCACCGCGCCGCACAGCGCGATTCGGTGGTCGCGCCCGGCATCGATGACCCCCGCACGAAGTTCCAGCCCGCCCTCGACGATCAAGCCGTCGGGGCGCTCATCGACACGCCCTCCCAGTGCGCGGATCATCGCGGCGGTCGAGGCCACGCGGTCGCTTTCCTTGTGACGCAGTTCCGCCGCGTCGCGGATGACCGTTTTGCCCGCTGCGAACGCACCGAGCAGGGCGAGGAGTGGCAGTTCGTCGAGGGCGTCGAGCGCCAGATCGCCGACGATCTCGACCCCTTTCAGGGGTGCCGACGATACCGTGATGTCCGCGACGTCCTCCGGGCCGCACGGAACGGACGCGCTGTAATCCACGGTCGCGCCCATTCGTTCGAGCGCCCGGAAAAATCCGAGTCGCAACGGATTTGCGAGCACGCCGGCGATCCGCACCCGCGAATTGGGCCGGATCGCGGCGATGGCCGCGGGAAACGCCGCGGACGAGGGATCGCCGGGAACCTGGAACGTGAAGGGCGCGGGGCGAGCCGGGCCGCAGATCTCGACCCGAGTTCCGGAATACGCGCACGTCAGTCCGAGGTGGCGCAAAAAACGCTCGGTGTGATCGCGGCTTCGAGACGGTTCGTGCACGGACGTTCGGCCGCCCGCGAAAAGGCCCGCGAGCAAAATGGCGGACTTGACCTGCGCGCTGGCAACGCTCGTCTCGAACGCACCGGCGCGCAAGGCCACGGGGGATCGGTCGGGCCAGATGTCGAGCGGCGGCTTCCCACTCTGCGTTCTCACGTCCGCGCCCATCTCGCGCAGCGGTGCGGCGACGCGCTCCATCGGCCGTTTCATGAGGGATTCATCACCCACGAGCCGCGCGCGAACGCCCGCGCCCGCGCAGATCCCGGCCATGAGACGCATCGTCGTGCCTGAGTTTGCGCAATCGACCGGCCCGGTCGGAGTGTCGAATCGACCGCCCGCGCCATGCACGCGCACGCTGCCGTCTTCGAGATCCTCGATCCGCGTTCCGAGCTGTTCGAGGACGTGACGAGTCGCCCGCACGTCCGCACCCGAGGGAAGATTCTGAATGATGCTGACACCCGCGGCGAGCGCCGCGAGCATCAGCGCCCGGTGGCCGAGACTCTTGTCGCCGGGCACCCGCACGACGCCGTGAAAGAAAGGCAGGTGCGGAATCAGGGTTTCGGTCATGTGCCCAGAACCTCGTCGAGCATGGCGAGCGCGAACTCGTTGTCGTCCGGAAGCCCGGCGGTGATGCGAAGGGCCGTCGGTACGCCGAACGACTTGAGGTGGCGCACGATGACGCCGCGATCGAGCAGGCCGCTGTAGATCGGTGCGGCGTCGCGGCCGAAGTCCGCCATCACGAAGTTCGCGCGCGAGGGCGTGACGGAAATGTTGCGCGCGGCGAGGCGCTCGGTCCACCACGCGACTCCGTCGCGCGCCAGACGCACGGATTTCGCGAGATGATCGGCGTCCCCGAGCGCGGCGAGGGCGGCGTCGAGGGCGACGCCGTTCGCCGCGAAGGGCGTTCGCACTCGCTTCATGTCTCGGATGCGCGCCGGCGACGCGATGGCGAACCCGAGCCGCAAACCCGCGAGGCCGTAAGCCTTCGAGAACGTCCGGCACGCGACGACGTGACTGAACGCCCGCACGATCGCGACGTCGTCGGGTGCATCGGGATCGGGATCGAATTCGCGATACGCCATGTCGAGCACGACGAGCACGTCGCCGCCGATCGCTTCACAAAAGCTCGCGACATCCGCGTGACGCAGTCCCGTGCCCGTGGGGTTGTTGGGCGACGCCAGATACACCACGGCGGCCCGTTCGCGTCTGGCTGCGTCGAGAAAACGGTTCAGATCCCACTCGCGATTCGGCAATTCCACCGGCACGGGACGCAGGCCGAAGCTGTGCGCGAAGATCGGATATCCGCCGAAGCCGGGGGAGGGGACGAGCGCCGCTCGCCCCGGCTCGCCGAACGCCCAGGTCGCCAGGTGCATCGCGTCGTCGGAGCCCGTCCCAAAGAGCAGCATGTCCGCCGACACGCCGAGGCGCGCGGCCACCGCGCCCGCGAGATCGCGGCAGTGATCGTCGGGGTAGACGTGCGCGCGCAACGCGGCCTCACGAAGGGCGCGAATCGCGCGCGGCGAAGGCCCGAGGGGGTTTTCGTTGCTCGCGATCTTGAGCACGCGCGATAGCCCCTTTTCGCGCGCGAGTTCCTCGGCGGGTTTGCCCGCTACGTAATCGGGGATGAGGTCGAGGACGGGGTTTCGCCACGTCATGCCGACATCTCCCCGTTCGAACGTCGATCGGCGAGCCAATCCGCGACGGTTCGAAATACGTCGTTTCTTTCGCCCGGTAGCGTGAACCAACGGATCTCAGAATCGGCCCGGTGCCAGGTGCGCTGTTTCTTTGCCAGACGCACGGTCTTTTGAATCGTGTTCGTGATCGCCTCTTCGAGCGTCAACTCGCCCTCGATGTGCGCGATCATGTCGAGGTAGCCGACCGCCCCCATCGAAGGCGTCTCGCGCGTCACGCCGAGCGCCAAGAGATTGCGGACCTCGTTCACGAATCCCGCCGCCACCATCTCGCGCACGCGGCGTTCGATTCGCTCTCGCAGATCGTCGCCCTCACGCCGGATTCCGACCTTGAGCACGTCGTAAGGCTTGTCCGCGAAACGATGCGCCTGCTGCATCTCGGACAGGCGCATTCCCGTCGCGCGATAAACTTCGAGCGCGCGGATGATGCGAATCGAATCGCGGCGGGGAAGTTCGCGGGCCTTTTCGGGATCGACCTCCGTCAGACGCGCGTGAAGCGATCCCGGCTCTCGCGCTTCCCGCGCCTTGAGCTCGTCGCGGAACGCCCGGTCGAGCGGCGGTCCGTCGATGAGGCCGGACGTGAGGACTTTCAGATACATCATCGTGCCGCCCGCCACGATCGCCAACCGACCGCGCGCGTGAATCTCGCGGATTGCACGGTCGGCGTCGTCGCGAAACTTTCCCGCGGAATAGGCCACAATCGGATCTGCGATGTCGATGAGATGAAACGCGGCGCGCCCGCGTTCCTCCGCCGTCGGTTTGGCGGTGCCGATGTCCATGCCGCGATAGACCTGCATCGAATCGGCGTTGACGACCTCTGCGCCGAAGCCCTCGCAAAGCTCCACCGCGAGCCGCGTTTTGCCGGTCGCGGTTTCGCCGTGGATGATAACGATGGGGATTCGGGCGTCCATCGGCCGGGCCGATCCGTCACGGCGCGGGCCAGAGCGACCACGTCGACGCGCCCGGCTCCAGAATCTCCGCGGTGGACAGCGGCGCGGGAAGGAACGGATCGCTGCTTGCGTTGCCGCCGCTGACGAACATGCGCGCGTCGTCCAGGACGGACAGTTGCGCCACGGTGCGCGCCACGTTCAGCATTGGTCCGGGGAGCACCTGCGCCGCGATGGGATCGTAGATCTCCGACGTGTCGAGGATTTCGAGAGCCGGGTCGATGCCGCCGACGATCACGACGCGGCCGTCGGCGTCCAGCGCGGCTTGATGGCCCGAGCGCGCGCGGGAGAGGGTCGCCGCCTCCTCGAACAATCCGGTCGCCGGATCGAACACCTCGATCGAGTCGATGGGGTCGCCCGCCGAGGTTTCGCCCGAGAAACCCCCCGCGAAGACGACCGTGCCGTCGCCTGTCAGTGTGGCCGAGTGATACATCCGTCCCCGCGCCATGGGGTCTTCCTCGTCGTCGGGCACGGCGACGAAGCGGCCGAAGTCCTTCGTGGCCACCGTGTACCACGTCGCGGTTTCGCTCGTGGCGAAGCCGTCGAGTCCGCCCGCGATCAGTACGCGCCCGCTCTGCGCTCCCGTCATCAGCGTGGCCGTATGGGCGAATCTCGGCGTTGTCATCGTGTCCGCGACAGCGGTGAAGGTTTCCGTTGCCGGGTCGAAGATCTCCGCGAACTCAAATCCCAACGTGCCGTCGGTACCGCCCACGATCAACACGGTCCCATCGGGGAGCAATGTCGCGGAGTGCAGCGCCCGCCCGTGGATCATGTCGGCCTTGAGCAGCCGAAACACGCCGGTCGCGGGGTCGAAGATTTCCGCGGAGTCGAGGATCGCAGCGAAGCCTTCTTCGTATCCGCCGGTGACGAGAACTCTGCCATCGGCCAGCAGCGTCGCCGCATGGCCGAAGCGCGTTTTCGCCATGCGGTCAGAGAGTAGCGAAAACTCCCCCGTGGCCGGATCGAAAACTTCCGCGGAATCGAGCGGGCCGCCGAATCCCACGCCGCCCGTCAGCAGCAGCCGACCGTCATCGAGCAAGGTCTGCGCGTGCGTGAGCCGGGCTTGCGCGAGACCGCCCGCGGTCGCCTCGAACGGGATGGGATCGGAGTAGTTCGGCATCTCGTCGAAGCTGAAGATCTGGTAGTGATAGGTGACACCGGGCGTCACGGTATCGTCGATGAAATAGAACTCCCGCTCCAGGTCTCCCACCGGTTCCGTTTCGATCACGGCGATGGCGGTTTGCGTACCGAGCGCGTCTCCCTCCTCGAAACGATCTTCGCGCGAGGGCTGCGTGTGATCGGCCTCTCCCTCGGCACGGAGAATCAAAAAACCGAGAAGATCACGATTGAAGATGCTGTCGTTCTTGCGCGGCTGCACCCACTCGATGCGAATGGAATCCGACTGATTCCAGACGCGGAGATCTTCGGGAGTCAGTGGTCCGTTGATGTCGGGGAGCTTCTCGTCCTCGTCGCCCGGCTCCTCGGGACAACCCGGGAGCACGGCCAGGAGAACAAACGCAAGGACTGCGGCGATCCGAATGCGCACGTCGATCTCCGGGCTCTACGGGTTCGGGGTTGGGTTTGCGGGGACGGCGAAAATCCGCCGCAGCAGTTCGGGGTCGGCCGACAGCGACGCGGCCGCCGCGTACGGGTTCTCGCGCCCGGCGAGCACGTCGTGGACAATCCGGCCCACGCCGTCGTCGCGCTCGTTCATCGCGCGCATGAGCCCGTCCTCGAGGCGTCCCGCGAGAATCTCGACCATCTCTTTGTCGGCCGTCAGCTTCCGGCGTCGACGTTCGACGCGGCCCGCCTTGACCATCGTCGTGTGCTCGTCGATGCGCGCGCACAAGTCCTCGACGCCGACTGATTTGGTGGCCTGCGTTTTCAGAACCGGGATCTTCCACGCGGAGGGCGGGTTGAGCTCGATCATGCCGACGAGTTCTTTTTCGATGATGTCGGCGCCGTCGCGGTCGGATTTGTTGACGACGAAGATGTCGGCGATCTCGGTGAGCCCCGCCTTCATCGTCTGCACCACATCGCCGGACTCGGGCACGAGCACCACCGTCGTCGTATGCGCGACCTCCATGATGTCCAGCTCGGTCTGCCCGACGCCGACGGTTTCGATCATCACGATGTCGAGCCCCGCGGCGTCCATCAGACGCACCGTGTCGCGCGTTGAGCGCGAGAGTCCGCCGTGCGAACCCCGCGTGCCGAGCGAGCGGATGAACACGCCCGTATCCTGCGAGTGTCGGTGCATGCGGATGCGGTCGCCCAGCAGCGCCCCGCCCGAAAACGGGCTGCTGGGATCGATGGCGACAACGCCCACGGTCTTGCCCGCGCGCCGGTAATACTCGGTGACCTTGTCGACCAGCGTGCTCTTGCCCGCGCCGGGAGGGCCCGTGAATCCGAGGATGTCGGCCCGCCCCGTGTGCGGAAACAGACGCGACATGACCGCCGCGACGTCGACCGCACGCGACTCGACGAGGCTGATGAGCCTCGCCAGCGCGCGGCGATTGCCGTCCAGCAATCGGGTGATGAGATCGTCCACGCTCATTTTCGCTTGAACCTCTTCTCGATCTCGAGGAGCGGGATCGTCCATGCCGTTGGTCGCCCGTGGGGGCAACTACCCGGCCCCTTGATCCGGTCGAGGCCGCGCAGAATCTCCCGCATCTGGGCGGTCGTCAATTCCTGACCCGAACGCACCGCCGAATGGCAAGCGACGACCGACAGGAAATCATCCGCGATGTGGTCCAGCCCGGCGGTCTGCCCGGACTCCAGAAACCGCTCGACACATTCCCGCACCGCCGCTTCGGCCTCGCCCGCGGACAAGATGGTGGGAATCGCCGTGATCCGGAAGGTCTCGCCGCCGAACGGCTCCACTTCGATGCCGACTTTAGTCAAAGCCGGGATCGCTTTCAACAAGGATGCCGCCTCCACCCGTCGCAGGTTCAGCGTGATCGGAATGAGCTGCGCCTGCACGGGAATGCGCGTCGCGAAATAGTCGCCCTTGAGTTTTTCGAAGAGGATGCGCTCGTGCGCGGCGTGGGCGTCGATCATGACGAGGAGTCCGCCCGCCTGACGCGTCTCGCACACGATGTAGTTGTCGAACACCTGCCCCACGATCGACATGGGTCCGAAGATCCCCTCGCCGAGGTCGTCGCTCGTTCGCCCGAAGTCCTCAGCCTCGTCCTCACCGCGTGTCCGGTCCACGACCTCGACCGTGCGCGTGCCGGGCACAGACGGCGGATCGAGAAACGAGGTGGTCCGCGACATGCCGAGCCGATCGATCGCGTCGATCACGCGGTCGCGCTCGCGAGCCGCTTCGAAGGATTGCGGCGGCGGGGGATCGGTGCCGGCGTCGGATGGGCTTTCGGTTCGCGCGAACTCGTCGATCCAGGTCGCGGGCACGACGGGGCGGCCGTCGGTCGTCGGCGCGGACGGCAGGCCGAACGCGGTTTCGGTCGAGCCGAACCGCTCGCGCAGCACATGGTCGATCGCCGCGACGATGCCCTCGTACACGCCCGACGGCTGGCGGAACCGGACCTCCGACTTCGTCGGGTGCACGTTCACGTCCACGAGTTCAGGCCCGATCTCGATGTCGAGCACCACGACGGGGTAACGCCCTCGGAGCACATGGCCGCGATATCCCGTGTTGATGGCGTGCGTGAGAAGCCGATCGCGCAGGAATCGCCCGTTGCAGTACACGAACAGGTGACTCGCCGTGGAGCGCGTGGTGCTCGGGCTCGACACGAACCCGCGAAGCCGAAACATCGAGGTTTCATGATCGACGGGGACGAGACCGACCGTCGCGTCCTCGCCCAGGAGCTGCGCGATCCGCTCGGGAAAACTCGCGGCTTCGGAGACCTGCAACTGCGTCTTTCCGTCGGCGCGGAGGCGGAAAAACACCCCGGTGCGGGGCAGGGCAAGGCGCGTGAGCATTTCGATCAGGTGCGTAAGTTCGGTTTCCGGCGAACGCAGGAACTTGCGCCGCGCGGGGGTGATGAAAAACAGGTCCGCGACGGTGATGTCGGTCCCGGCGGGCACACCCTCCTCTGCGACGTCCATGACCGTGCCGCCCTCGACGAAAATCCGCGTCCCGATCGCCGCGCCGGGCGTGGCCGTCCGCAGGATGAAACGCGAGACGCTGGCGATGGCGGGGACGGCCTCGCCGCGAAACCCCATCGTCATGACCGAAAAGAGGTCCTTCTCGCTGCGGATCTTGCTGGTCGCGTGGCGTTCGAGGGCGAGCAGGGCGTCCTCGGGGCTCATGCCGGCGCCGTCGTCCACCACGCGGATCGACTTTTTTCCGCCGTGCTCGACATCGATGAGAATCCGCCGCGCCCCGGCGTCGAGCGAATTTTCGACGAGCTCCTTCACCACCGACGCCGGCCGCTCCACGACCTCGCCGGCGGCGATCATGTTGGCGACGGTTTCGGAAAGGATGCGGATCTTTGCGGTCATCGTGAAATCTTCAATCGGGGAGGGCGAAGGGTGCCCTCAAACGGGCGACGACGCAAGTCGCTTCGCTGAAAAAAAACAACCCCCGCCGGAGCGGGGGTAGGAAGGTCGGTAACAACCGAGTCGGGACTCGGACAGTCGGCGTTATTCGCCGAGATAACCCTTGCACTCGTCCCAGCAGGCGATGTCCTTGTCGTCCTTGCCGCAGATCGAGAAGCACCCGACGACGCACTCCTTGAAGTTGTCGATGTCGGTCTTCGTCGGGTTTTCGACGTCGTCGATCTTGATCAGCACGCCGTCGCAGTACTGGATGCACTGGCCGAGGGGGTCGGACCCGGGCGCGGGTTCGTTGCCGTCATACGGAATGCAGCAGTTGCAGGCGTCGAAGCAGTCCGTGATGACGTAGTCGTATGCGTCGCAGCGCTGATCCCCCGCGCGATCCTTGGCGTGGTCGTCCTCGTCGTTGTTGATCGGTCGGGTCTGCTGGTCGTATTCGTCTCCCGTGCAGGAAACGACGGCCAAGCTGGCCACGAAGGCGAAAACGGCGGCGACGACCATGTAACGAGATTGCATCGGCTCTCCCACGGGACCGGATTGGACCCACGAAATTTGACCGGTTTCTATCAGATCCCATCCATCATGGCAACCCACGCCCGCAAAAATTTCGGGTCAGGAAAAGCCATTCCCCAGAGATTTTTCCGGAAACGCGTTCGTTCGGCGCGCCGCTCGCCGCGCCATGTCGGCACGACCTGGCGGCGTCAATGCGGTCATTTGCCTCCCACAACCGTGCCACAGCTACGTCAGTCGTCCTCTCCGGCCGGTTGTTCTTCGCAGTCCGAAGGGAACGGCAACATCCGCACGGAGAACGGGCAGACGACATTCATCGCCGACCAAGTGCCCCGAAAACGAGTCGGCTTTTCAGACATGATGTCCAAGGAGAACTCGTCGGTGCAGTGTTCGTATGCCACCCCGATTTCAAAAGAGCCGCCGTCCAGTTCCACGAAGCACCATTTCTTGTCGGCGTTTTGGCCGAAGACGTAGTGTGGTGCATCGATGCTGGCGTAGGTTCCGCGGAGCCGAAACCGTTTCCGCTCTTCGGAATAACCGAACTCCAGCACGCCGATGTCGATTCCGGCCTCGCTGCACAACTCGCCATAGGACTCGTATTCGCCGCTCGTCAAATCGTCGAATTGTGGCGTTGACTCGCAGGGAGCGGGTTTGTCGTCCTGAGAATCCGTACCGTTGTCGTCGCAATCGCACGCAGCGAAGCAAAGGGCGATGGCGAAGAGCAAAAACCGCCATGCGCAAACGCCTGGTTGGTTCTTCATTGCTTTTTCCCTCCTACCGGTAATACAGGTAGGTGGGATCGTTCGGCGCGCAGCTCGTCGCGCCGTGGCGGCACGGTCCGTTGGCGTCGGTGCGATCGTTCGCCTCCCAGAACCACGCCACGGCGACTTCAGTCGTCCTCTCCAGCCGGCTGCTCCTCGCACTCCGCCTCGCTGTTGTCGAAGCCGAATCGACACAGCACGTGTTCTTCATAGGAGGAGGGAGAATCACTCTTCGGGATCTCATTCAAGACGGCAAACGAAACCCCTTCGAGACACTTACGATATTCTATGGCTGCTCGAAACGGTCCGTCGACCAACTTCATATAGCATCGCCGTCCCTTTGGGTCGGTGACAGGATACAGGAAGGCTCTCGCGTCTGCCCCGTCGAAGGTTCCTTCAAGTTCATATCTTTGGAAATCCGCGGAATATCGGGCAGCAATAACTTCGATACCTACTCCCGCTTCGACACATGCCACGGCGGACTCGTTCAACTCAACCTCGACCGTGAGATCGTCGAAAACAGCCACCGAACCGCAAGGCGGGATTTTCTCCGATTCTGCGTCCTCATCGGCACCCCGACAGGTGACGAAGACAAGTGCTAATATTACGAAGGCGACGACGCTGCAGCGAATTCGAATGACGTCAGTCATGACTCTCCCTCCTATCGGTAGTAGAGGTAAGTGGGATCATTCGGGGCGCAACTCGTCGCGCCGTGGCGGCAGGGCCCGTCGGCGTCGGTGCGATCGTTCGCCTCCCAGAACCACGCCACGGCTACGCGCCGCGTCCCAGCTCCCCCGCTGCCATTCGGAACGCTCACGCCCGTGATCTCGATCTTGTAGCACCGGTTCGTCACGAAGTTCGAGAAATTCTGGTGCAGGCCCGTCACCGAGTTGTCGCCGATGAAGTGCAGCCAGTTGCCCTTCGTGTACTCGTCCGGGTCGGTGCTCAGGCTGTTCTGGGAGGCGATCGGGAAATAGACCCCGCCGCAGTTCGTGCTGATCGTCCGCTTCACCGTCGCTTGAATTTCGGCCGGATAGTTGTTGTAGAAGGGTTCGTCCCAGTACACGAAGATCTTGAGCAGCGAAGCCGCCGAGGGAATCGGATTCCCCTGCGCGCCCGGTTCGGCATTCAGGTTCATGGAGTAGGTGACGCCCGTCTGCACCTCGGGGATCACGACCGTGTTCTGAAACCACGGCGCATCCATCCCCGCCTCGGTGAACAGCCGCGCGTGCAGCCGCCCGGCGCCGTAGGTCGAGTCTCCGTGCCCGACGTAGTCCGCTCCGAACAGCGGCGTCTCGGTCTGGTCGATCATGCCGTCGCCGAAGTTCAGGACGTTCGCCACCACACGCACTCGATCGGACGCAAACGACGACCCGTGTCGACGCAGGAAAAAGTCCTTCATCACGGCGAAGACGCCCGCCACCGCCGGCGTGGCGGCCGAGGTGCCGGTGAACCTCTCGTAATAGATGCTCGCGTCCTGCCAGTCGCCGAGCCCGTGGTCGCAAGCGTGATTGTCGAAATCCTCGTAGGATTCCCACTCAATGCACGCATTCTGCGGATCTTGATTCGGCGATCGGACCCAGTAATGGTCGTTGCGAATCAGGGTGCCGTTGTCCGGGTTCGCGTCGCAATCGATTCCTGAGTTCCACCAGTTGGTGTCCGCATATCGGTTGTGCTCAACCGGGTTCGCGCCGTCGCGGTCGACCTGCGGCGTGTGGACCATGCCGACGTAGGACGCGATGTTGGGTTTGCGATAGCCTTGCTGGGTGACACCCCGGCTGCTGTAGCCGGTGATGAGGCTGACGTCGCGGAAGCGTTGGGGGTTCCACAGCGTATCGGTCGTCGCCGCCGTACGGGGATGGTCGATGTATTCGATCGCCCCGACCGTGACGACGTAGGGCGAGTTGCCCGGCGAGCCGATGGAGTTCTGCGGCGCTTCATCCGGGCACTCCTGGTTCCCATTGCCGGCGGCGTTGACGACGATGATCCCCTCTTCGGCCGCCGTATTGGCGATGGCGCTCAGGGCGTCGTTCGCGCCCCACTGCTCCTCGTTCGGGCACGCGCCGTTGGCCGTGCCGACGCGCGATCGACTGTAGACATCGAATCCGAGTTCGATGACCTTTTCGAAGGCGTGAATGTTGTTCTCCTTCTCCGACGAATGCATCATCGCGATCAACGCCTCGGGTGCTGCGCCGGTGTAGTGCGCGCGAATGCCGGATGGCACGCCGGAGTCCTGCCCGTCGGTCAAATCCGCCGCCGCGACGCCCGTGGACCACATGGCGTGTTGCGGAACGTTGCCCGAGCACAAAATGGTCTCGGGAAGATCCTCACCGCAGTACGGCGGAAACACGTTGTCGCAGCTAAACGTGTAACGCACGCGGGAGAACGCCCCCGACCCGTCGAAAAACGCGCGGTGTTCGTCGTCGAACTTCGCCCGTTCGTTGATGCCGATGATGATGCGACCCGTGTACGATCCGTCCGAACCTGTCCCGATCCCGGTATACCCCGCCAAATGATGCTGATTGATTCCCAGCATCCGCGCATTGTCGAGAAGCGTCTTGTAAGGCAGGAATACGGCGTCGAGGGTGTTCGAAATGTCCGCGTCGCGCTCTTCGCCCATCGCCTCGATGTGCGCGATGTTGTCGATCGCAAGAACAGCATCGATGCTCCCGGCGGGAATCCGCACCGAGGCGGCGTTGATCGCCCAGTATTGGCTCGCGATCTCGACTCCGGCTCGCTCGAGCGCGTCCACCGCGGGTGCCTGCGCCTGCCATGCATATTCTTTCTGCTCTTCGACGGCCTCACCGCGCTCCTGCCGAGCGCCTTCGACGGCTTCCGGACCGAAGTCCTCCCATGCCGACGGCAATGGCCCGAGATCGAGATCGAACTTCTCGCGAAATACGATGATCGCGGGAATGATGTCCTTTTCAGCCATCCCGTGAATTTCCTCGTACCATTTCGGATCGATTCTCGGAACTTCAACCGGCGCGTAGGCCGGGTGCAGCAGCTTCTCGATTTCCTCGTCGGTGTATTCGAGTTCGCGCAGGTACTCCTTCATTTCTTCATTGGTTCGACGCACGAAGGAAACCTGCTCCAGCGCATTCCCCGCCACGAATCGACCGTCCTCAGCCGAGTAACTGAAGTTCCGCCACGCGAAGAGGCGTCCATTCTCGTCGTAAGGATTTTCCTCGGAGTATTCGACCGGCTGATCGAGCGCGTAGTCGGGATTACCGATTTCCTGTTCATCCACGAGGCGATTGTTGTTGTCATACACGGTCCAAGACGCATAACGGATAGCGGTTTCCACCTGTTCGTCACTCGCTACCGAAGCGAGAAAACTGAGGGCGGAAAAAAGCAGGGTTAGGACGATCCCAATCGCAATCGGCCGAATGCCCCCCCCCCCTTTGCTATTTATTCCGGCATTTTCGGAATTTCGTGTTCTCTCGTCGTTCTCACGACCTGCGTTTGCCCATGACATCCAACGCACCGTGATTCGTCGTTTCATGACGCTTCCCTCCGTGAGCTGAAGGTATCACCGTACGAAGGCGTGTGTCAACGAAAATCAACAACTGCAAAACTCTTGGAATCGCTTTTACACACTCGGATTTTTAGAAGTCGCCCTGTCACGGCAGCTGCGCGCCGGCGACCCCCAGATCGAGCGACCAGATTTTCCCGCCGACGAGCTGCGTGGCGTAGAGGGTGGTTTCGGGGAACTCGCCGCCGCGGCTGAAGGCGAGGCTGGCGACGAAGGGCATGCCGTCCGCAACTTTTTCGACCGTGGGGCCGGCCGGGTCGATCCGCCAGATCGTGCCCATGAGGTTCGCCGCGACGTAGAGGCGACCTTCTTCGTCAAGCGCCGCTCCGTCGGGCGCGGAACCGACCGGCAGCTCGACGAAGAGAGACACGTCGCCCGGATCGCCATTTTCGTCCAGCGCGACGGACCAGATGCGCCGGTCGGGCAGGATGCCGCCCGCGTTGATGAAGGTCTGGCAGACGTAAAGCACGGACCGGTCGAGCGAAAAGACGAGCCCGTTGGCCGCCTCGATCGCGTCGGTAAACACGGAGGGCGCGCCCCCACCGGCGGGGACGAGGAACATGTCGGTCACGAAATCGTCAGACACGAGCAAGGACCCGTCGTCGCGCACCGCGATGAAGTTGGGGTCGGCGATCCCCGTTGCGATCGTCGTCTTGTCGCCGTTCGGCGTCATACGAACGATCGAGCCGTCGACCTCGTAATCGCCGAAATCGAAACCCGAGGTATCGCCGTAGTCGGCGACAAGGATGTTGCCGTCGCCGTCGTGCGCGAGGCCGAGCGGATCGACGAAGGTCGCGCGCGTCGCGTAGGTTCCGTCGCCGAAGATTTCGTGGACGCCATCGTCGCCCTGCACGAACATGCGGCCGTCCGGCAGGAATGCGAGGCCCTCGGTCTCGCCGAACTCGCCGTCCAGCAGCACGTCCGGCGTCACGGGCAGGGGAACCTCATCGTCGTCATCGACATCGTCGTCCGCGTCGTCATCGACATCGTCGTCCGTCGCGTCATCGTCCGTGTCGTCATCATCTGCGTCGTCGTCGACATCGTCGTCGTTGTCGTCGTCGACCGCCTGCCCCGAGCCTGTCGAGGCGTCGTCGTCATCGTCGCCGCAGCCCGGAACCCAAATCACCATCGCGATCGCCGCGAGAGCCCACATCGAGATATGACGCATGGAACTTCCCATCCAATCAGGAGATCGAGCGCGCGGTCTCGCCGGGACTCGCGCCCGGATTCCGCGAAACTGTGAGGAGCATAGCGCGGGCGGCGCGCGCCAAGAAGTCCCGCCTTGAAGACCCCCGGCGAATTTTCTACACTCATTCGGCCGCAATTCGGCGGACCGTTTGCGGCTCCGACCGGGCGGGGGGATCACCATGAAGATTCGCTACAACGGACATTCGTGCTTTTCGATCTTCGCGGCGGACGGGACGTGCGTGGTCTGTGACCCATACGAAACGGGATCTTACGGCGGCGCGATCGGCTACCTGCCCGTGGATTCGAAACCCGACGTCGTCACGATCTCGCACGAGCACCCGGATCACAACTACACCAAGGGCTTTTCGGGCGACTTCGCCCTGATGCGCCAACCGGGCGAGGCGAAGGGCATTCGCTTCGACGTGGTCGGCGCGGATCACGACGGCGAAGGCGGATCGCAGCGCGGCAAGGTGCGGATGTTCGACTTCACGGTGGACGGCATCCGCGTGTGCCACGCGGCGGACCTCGGCCACGTGCTCACGCCGGAGCAGGCGTCGGCGCTCTCGGGCGTCGATGTGCTGCTACTGCCGGTCGGCGGCTTCTACACGATCGACGCGAACGAGGCGACGGATGTGGTCGAGACGCTGCGCCCGCGCGTGGTGATCCCCATGCACTACAAGACCGACAAGTGCGGCTTCACCATCGACCCGGTGGACGGATTTTTGGCGGGCAAGACCAACGTGAAGCGCATCGACACGGACGAGATCGAACTGTTCGCCGATCGCCTTCCGGGCGAGACGGAGATTCTGGTGCTGAAGCACCGCCTATAGAACACGCGTAACGAGTCGTAGCGGGAATCGCGGCGCGATCCCGACTTCGCCGAAGGAGAATTCATGCTCAAGAAGATCGACCACATCGGCATCGCCACCACGAGCCTCGCCGACGCCATGCCGTTCTGGACGAAGGGACTGCGTCTGGAGAGCGTGCACGAGGAAGAGGTGCCGGACCAGAAAGTGCGCACCATGTTCCTGCCGGTCGGCGAGGTGAATATCGAGCTGCTCGAAGGCACGTCGCCGGAAAGCCCGATCTCGAAGTACATCGAGAAGAAGGGCGGGGGCATCCACCACATCTGTTACGACGTGACGGACGTGAAGGAAGCGCTCGAGCACCTCAAGGCGCAGGGCTACACGCTGATCGACCAGGAACCCCGGCGCGGCGCGCACGGCAAGCTCGTGGCGTTCGTTCATCCCAAGAGCACGGGCGGGATTCTGATCGAGCTGTCGCAGGACGACCCGCACCACCATCACGTCTGAGGTTTTTCGCCGCCGATCCTCGGATGGGCGGTCTTGCGTTGATGAGCGGCGCGGAGCGGTTTGCCCGCGCCGACGTTTCACACACTTTCTTTGGGGCTCGCCATGCGTGAGGCTTGGATTGTCGGCGCCGCCAGGACGCCCATCGGCAGTTTCGGAAAATCGCTCAAGGACGTTTCCGCCACGGATCTGGGGGTGGTCGCCGTGAAGGCCGCAATCCAGCGAGCGGGGGTGGACGCGAAGGATCTCGACGACGTGCTCATCGGCAATTGCATGATGCGCACGGACGAAATCAACACGGCGCGGTGCATCGCGCTCAAGGCGGGCATTCCGCACACCACGCCCGCCGCGACGATTCAGCGTCAGTGCAGCAGCTCGATGCAGGCGCTCGTCTTCGCGACGCAGCAGATTGGCATGGGCGACGCCGACATGGTGCTCGTCGGCGGCGTCGAGAACATGAGCCGCGTACCGTACGCCCTTTACGATATGCGTTGGGGCGCGCGCATGGCCGACGTGAAGGCGGTGGACATGCTCGTCGAAGGGCTCAACGACCCGCTCGGTCACTTCCACATGGGCGTGACGGCGGAGAATCTGGCCGAAAAATACGGTTTCACCCGCGAGGCGCAGGACGAGGTGGCGTACACGAGCCATTCGCGGGCGCTCGCGGCGATCGACTCCGGTGCATTCGCCGACGAAATCGTGCCGGTGCCGATTCCGCAGCGGAAGGGCGATCCGGTCATGTTCACGACCGACGAGCATCCGCGTCGCGAGGTTTCGCGCGAGAGCCTCGCGAAGCTCCCGGCGGTGTTCAAAAAGGGCGGCACGGTGACCGCGGGCAACGCCTCGGGGCTCAACGATGGGGCGAGCGCGGCCATCGTGGTTGCCGCCGACAAGGCGAAAGCGCTCGGTCTCAAGCCGCTGGCTCGCGTGATCGCGCATGGGCTCGCGGGCGTCGAGCCGGAACTGATGGGATACGGTCCGGTGCCGGCCATGACGAAGGCGCTCGCCAAGGCCAAGATGAACCTGAAGGATCTTCAGCTCATCGAGTGCAACGAGGCGTTCGCCGCTCAGTATCTGTCCGTGGAGCACCTGCTGGGGCTCGACCGCGCGATCACGAATGTGAACGGCTCGGGCATCGCGCTTGGTCATCCCGTGGGGTGCACGGGGCTGCGTATCGTCATCAGCCTCATCTACGCGATGCGAAAGCGAAACTTGTCGGTCGGCGCCGCGACGCTGTGCGTCGGCGGCGGCATGGGCCTCGCGACGATCGTGGAACTGATGTAGGCAGGGCCGCAACGGTCGATGACGGCGACCTCGCGAGGGGTCGCCGTTTTTCGGTCCGAAGCCCCGCCGGTCGGGCGACGCGCGCGTAAGTTATTCGTGCCTTTTCGTTGACACCCCGCGAAAGCGCGTGTTATGGACCACGAGGGCTTGTTCCGTCATTTTCTTGTCATTGATCGAGCCGGATGATCGCGAGGACCGAGGGGTCCGCCGCGTCGGCGCGACGCGAACGGAGGCGAACCGTGAAGCGAGCGGTGTGTGGACTGGCGATGGGGATTTTTGTGCTCACGGCGACCTTCTCGACGGCCGGTCAACTGACCCCGCCCCTCGACTGGGGAACGACGGCTCGGGCGATGGCGCTGGGAAACGCGATGACCGCCGTGGCGGGCGATCCGAGCCTGTCCTACCACAACCCGGCCGCGCTCGCGAACATCGACTCGTCGGAAATGAATTTCACCTACCTGTGGACCGGCCCCAACCTGGAAGGTGGCCCGAAGGGTGAACTCGAAAAATTCGACGAGGGCAATAACGTCGTTTTCTCGAATCTCGTCCTGGATCTCAGTTCGATCTTTCGGAACAAGCGCCCGCTCGCCTTTGGATTCACGATGAACTTCGACCGTAGCGGGCAAGGATTCATCAACTTCATCGATGTGAAGCGGCCGGACGGGTACTTCTACCGCTACGGTCGTACGAGCACGATGGCGACGACGACGCTCGGCCTCGGCATCACCGACTGGCTTTACATCGGCGGCGGCACGCTCATCACCCTCCGCGGAACGACGGATTTCACCGTCTCGACGGACCTCGGCGGCAACACCGAGGACGAAGGCATGATCCTCGACGCGCGTTTGGCGCACTCGCTGATCGCGTCGGTGTTCTTCGACTTCGAAAAGGCCAACCTCGGCGTTACCTACCGCATGGAGAACTACGGAAAATTCGGCGACATCATCGTGGACGCCGACGCCACGGTCGGCGAGTCGAGCCTGACGAAACTGCCGATGGTTCTGTCGTTTCAGGACACCTTCGTGCCGCAAAACGTGTCGATCGGCGCATCGTTCGATCTGACCGAAGATCTGATGTGGGCGGTGGACGGCACCTGGATCAACTGGGGTGCGTTCGACTCGCAGATCACGGAAGGCGATCTGCCGCGCAAGCATGCGACGATCGACTTTGTCGACGTGTATCAGCCTCGAACGGGGCTCGAATACTTCGTCGTGGAGAACCTGCCACTGCGCGTGGGATATCAGTACCAGCCGACGCCGATGCGCAAGCCCGGCAGCGACGGCAACATCTTCCTCGACAACGATCGGCACGTGGGTTCGATCGGCGTCGGATACACGATTCAGGAGCCGCCGGTTCTCGCGCTGCCGGTTTCATTCGATCTCACGTACTTCCACCAGTACCTGGTACCGGCGGAATACGAAGACGGCGACGGCGCGAAATTCGAGAGCAAGGGCAACGTCAACGCGGCCTCTGGCTCCCTCACCCTCCGATTCTAAGGGGCCGGACATGATCGGACGCGGATGGATCATCGGGGTCCTGGTGGCGGTCGCGATGATCGCGGCCTGCGCCCAGGACATGGAATACGAGAAAAAGGAATCGTCGGTGTTCGAGTTGCACGCCACGATTCCCGCGGACGGCACCGGCGGCGTGGCGCTGGCGACGAATGTGATCTTCCATTTCAATCGCCCGATCGACCTCGCGGCCCTGTCCGGGATGGAAGCGGAGCTGTTCCGCATCGAACCCGGCGGCGAGCGCATCGCGGTCCCCGCCCGGTTGGGTGCGACGGGCGACAACCTGCTGCTCATGCCGCTCGAGCGGCTGATGCCGAATTCCACTTACGAAGCCGTCGTCCACGACACGGTCCGCGACTCCGAAGGCGCGGCGCCGGAACTCGACGGACGAACCTCTCATGCCGTTGCGTTTTCGACGCGCGGCGAGCGAACCCTCGCGGGCGCGACCATGAGCGTCACGACGCTCGTCCCCGATCCGAGCGAAGAGGTCTACGACTGGAGCACGTTCCACGTTTATTTCTCCGAGCCGGTGGACCCGACGCTGCGCTACGGGGCGAATATCGCCATCCGGCGCGTCGGCAGCACGACGCCGATCCCGGCGGACCTGTTCGTCGCGGGCGGGCTCGTGGCCATCGATCCCACCTCCGATCTCGAGCCCGGGCGGCAGTATGAACTCTTCATCGCCGGTGCGCTCCGCGATGCCGGAGGGGAGCCGATCGGCGAGGACATCACGTACGTTTTCGACATTCGGGATTCGACGCCGCGGGCGACCCTGGTGGTGGAGCAATGCCCGACGATGTCGAACGCGTCGAGCTGCGAACCGGTGACCGACGTCGCGAAACTCGATTCGAGCAACTACACCGGCGAGCCCGTAAACTCCATGGTCATCAACTCGACCCTGCTCGGGCGAACGCAGGCGTTTCTCGGCGGACAGTTGCGCGTCGAGATGGGCAATACCGCTGCGAACACGAGTTCGGTCCCGGTGGTCATTCGCCGCGGGCAGAAACTTCACGCCAGCAGCCTCGAGGCGTTGTTCGGAGGTCGGATTCCGTCAGGCCTCGCAACGGGCGACATTACGCTGACCGTTCTCACGGATGCGTTCGGTTTCATGCAGAGCCCGGATCAGACTTACGGCATCCGCGGCGGAAAGGTCGGTCTGAAGTTCACGCTCGACGCCGCCATCAACACGGACAACTCGACCGCCAACGCGCAGATGGGACAGGCTCTGCTGGGACTGCGTCTCGTGGGGCACGCCGAGACGGTCGACAACGGCGTTCTCTCGATGGAGGTCGCGACTTACGAGACCGTGGACATTTTCGGCGAGTCGATGGATGTGACCGTGTCTCTCGGCCTGCGTCCCCCGCAGGGCGCGTATCAGAGCGACGGCGACAGCACGGCGCCGGGCGTGGAGTCGTCATCGCCCCGCCCGTATGCCGAAAGCGTGCGCCTCGGGGACCCGATCCGCATCTATTTCAACGAGCCGATTCGCAGTTCGTCATCGACACCGATCTCGCTCTGGAGCGCCGCATCCCAAACCGGCGTCGCGGGGCGGATCTCGATCAACGGACCGAAACTGACTTTCGAACCGAATTGGCCGCTCACGCCGCTCACGGAATACGAGGTGCGTCTCGATACGTCCATCTCGGATCTGGCGGGCAATACGAGCATCGAGCCGATTCGCTGGCGGTTCACGACCGGCGCCGCGGAGGCGACGCAGGTTCCGCCGCAGCTCGGCACGAGCGATCCGGGGCTGAATTCGCTGGTCGCGCATCCCGCGCACCTGCCCGTGCAGATCTGGTTTACGCAGATCATGGACCCCGCGTCGTTATCGCTGGGTGACACGGTGTTCGTGACGGATCTGACGGCCGGGGGGCCGGTCGAGGGGACGCTCGACGCGAACTGGACGAGCATCGTCTTCACGCCAAACGAGCCCTTCGACCCGGAACACACGTACCAATGGCGGGTGACCGACGGCGCAATGAACATCGCGGGGATCGCGCTGGACGTGGACGGAGACGGATTGCCCGGCGGGTCGATTGCCGACTCCAGCGTGGCGACGACGTTCCGCGCGGTGCGCGACGACGACGTGGTGAAACTCATCTTCGAACTCAATCCCGCGGCGGACTCGGATACCTCCGGATATGTCGACGGTGCGGAGACCGCGACGGACGTGAACTACTTCGCGATCAACCTCTTCGGCCTGTTCGGAACGCCGAGCTACGCGACGGGATTCATGGTCGGCCACGTGCGTCCGCTGGATACCAACGACGACGACGCGGCGCTGCCGATCGCCCTGGTGGACGGCACGCGGATCTTCTCGACGAATACGGGCATCGATTTGGGTAAGGCGTTCGGACGCGCCGATTACGGCCCGCTCGATACCGGCCCGATCCGCATCGACGCGGCCACGCAGGGTTCGGCGGACGTTTCCACGGGCGTGGACGGTTTGCCCGAAATGGCGGTCGATCTGCCGACGCAGTTCGCCGTGTCGAACCCGCTCTTTGCGGGGCTCATCGTGCCGGAGGTCGACTTCAAGGCGACGGGCGCGGTGGCGTTTTCGACCGACGGACGCATCATCGCCGACATCCGCGGGACGACCAGCATCCGCCTGAACATTCCGTTGACGAGTTGGGAGATTCCGCTGCCGGCGTCGATCAACCTTCAGGCGGTGAGCCCCGCGCCGTAAGGCGCGGAGTCATCGAACGTTCAGGTCGATCCAGTTCGAGTCGCCCGCGGCGTCGTTGCGCAGGACAACCCGATAGGGCAACAGAGAGTCCTCGAGTTCAGGAAGCGCGACCACGAGGCGGGTCTCGTCATCCGGGTCAGCGACCGTATCCAGACGGAATCCGCCGCCATCCGGATCTTCGATGATCGCGACGATCGGATCGCCCGCGCGCTGGACCCAACTTCCGAACAATTGAAGCTCTCCCGGGTTAGCGGACGAAATCGAAGCTCCCTGGATCGTGTGGCGATGAGGACGTGTTTCGGGGTCGATCGCAATCAGGTCGACGAAGAGGTCCTCGCCCCCGACAGCACCGATCACGCGCGCGAGTCCCAACTCCGTGTTCCCGACCGGGCCGGTCATCTCGATCTCGACGCCGTTCGGCATCTCGTAGGAAAACACGCCGTCGGCGTCCGTGGTCACGGTGATGCGGTCGGACCCGACCACCGCGCCTTCGGCATCGGCCACGGGATCGCCGGGGCCACCCGTAGCCGCGTCGTATTTCCGAAACGTGCCGCGTATCTGCGACCAGCCCTGAAGGGACACGGCCACGCTCTGCGAACCAGGCGAAAGATCGACTTTGGTTCGCCCGTCGTAGGCGCGCTCGCCCATGTTGTCCGTGACCTTCACGAGAAACTCGCGATCGCGGCCGGACGGGATCGACATTCGGATCTCGTAAGGCTGCGGCGTATCGCCGCTGGTCAGCGGAAAGCTGCGCCGCACGGTGCGCAGGTCGTCCGCCCGGACCTCGATGAGAACATTGTAGAAACGCTCGGTCGCGCTCGGGGTGACCAGAGCCCACTGTATCGACACGACGGCAGCATCGCTTTCCGGCGTGTCGTTGGAGTACAGGCAGCCCGTCGATCCGAAGACGGACAAGACGGCCAGGGCGATCGCGGCGAGAACGCGGGTCACTTCTTCACCAGCGGGCGGTTTTTTTCGATCAGGTCGTTGAAAATGATGACAAGGGAGACGTCCGACTCTCGATCGATCTCAAGACCCTCCGGAATATCCGGCGATCGACCGTCGTTCGATGGAAACGGTTCGAACTCGGCCAGCGTCGACGTCTCCACCCCGGTCCCGCCGATGGTTCCGGTCAGCTTGGTCGGGATATCGCGAAGCGGACTGTCCCCGAGGTTTTTCACCTGGCCGGGCAGAGATTCGGCCGGCGGGAAATAGCGAATGGCCGTGTTGCTCTTCAGGGATTCCGTGAATTCCGGGTTTGCCGACTGCGGAATCGCCACGCCGGACGCACGATCCACCGCGCACCACTGACCGGGCGAAACCGTGTACTTCACCCGGTCGTCTTCGGGCCTGGAAACGTCGATCGATCCGGCGAGACCGAGAATCTGCGTTCGTTCTTCGTTGCGTTCGTGGCGGACGGCGAAATACCCGTCGCCCGTGACGATTTTGGCCGACTTCGTCGCGATGCGGGCCGGAATCGCAGCTTCGTTCGGGCGAACCAGGACGCGGGCGTCGCCGGAAAGGATCGCGATGTCGCCGATCGAACCACCGCCCGAAACCCGGTCGAACAGGACCTGCGTGTACGGACCGATCGTGACGAGCGCGTTGTCCGCCCACCGGACGAGCGCCCGTCCCTCATCATCCGAAACCAAGTGGTCGCCGGGCTCGATCACGATGCCCGGCGCGAGCGCAACGTCGCCCACGCCGGGGCGAACGATCGTCACGCGGCCTTCGACGGCCAAGGCGACGATCTCCGAATCGGCCCGAGCCGCGGTAGGCGCACTCCCGACGACGACGGAACAGAGAACAGCGGCGATGAGCAGTCGAAAACGGAGCATCACCCTACCGCGGTTGGAAAACAAAAGGAGGTTATCACAGCGGATCGGCTGGACAAAGTGCCCGCCCGCTGTCGCGCGCGGCGGCTTACGCGGGCGAGATCTTGATGAGAACGAACGAGAAGAACACGAAAGAAAAAAGAAGAAACGTGACAAGGCCGAGCGCGATGTGAAGCCGCTTTTCCGAAGGTGTCGGATCTTTTTTTCCGGATGCGAACCCGGTGTACGCGAGCGACATGAAACACAGAGCCATGGCGACGCGCTGCACGGGTCCCGCGGGGGAAAACTGGAAGAGGAGAAAGTAGATGGCGAATACGAAATTCGCGAACGGCGAACTGGCCGCATGAAGCTGACGGATGACGGCGTTGTTGGGCGAAACCAACCGCACCACACCCGTCACCGCGCCCGCGAACACGGCGAGATAACTGATCGCAAGAAGAATCGCCTCCATGAACACTCCGGAAAACGAAGGGAAATTCGCGAAGCGCGTTGACTCGATGGCGCGAACGCATGATGGCGGCACGCCCTTTATTTTGCAAGCGGTCCACGATAGAGTTCGCCACCAATCGGGCTCAAGAATCGCCGACATGAACGCCGCTTTCGTCATCGTCATCCTCTTGTCCATCGCCATGGCGGCCGTCGTGGTGATCGGTGCGTTGACGGGCTTTTGGCGACGGCGCGATCCGCTGCCCGCGGATATGCTCGACGGCGATCTGCCGGTCGGCGGGGGAGCGCGCGGCGAGTATCTGGGCAGCCGGACCCGCGACGGCGACAAGGCCGAGGCCGCGCAGGGATTCCTAGCCCCCGGGCCGGGTCTGTTTTTCGTCGATCAAAAGGGCGTCAATTTTCTCGTCGATCACGCGCTGTCGCCGATTCACATCCCGTTCGCGCGGGTACGGAACGCATCGGTGCGCACGCGACAAACGGGCGCGCATCGCGGTAAACCGGCGCTCGCGGTGGACTGGGTCTTCGAGCCGGCCGTTCTTCGATCCGTTTTCCTTCTCGACGACCACGACCGTTGCGGGTCGCTCGCGCGGGAGATTCTCGCGGCGATCGGCGAGCGTCACGACGATTCGACGGCGCGATGATGGCGCTGCGCGCCTACAGGATGATCGCGCTGCGAGCCTGCATGATGATCGCGCTGCGAGCCTACATGTCGTTCGGGCCGCGCGCCGCCGGGCAGGTCGCATTGCTGATCGCACTTGCTCCCGTGTGGACGACGGTCGCGTATGGGGGGACGAATCAGCTCTTCGAGGAGTTCGGGGTCGGCCCGCGCGACGGCGCGATGGGGAACGCGGGTGTCGCGCTCGGGCAGGACTATTCCGCGGTCTATTACAACCCGGCCGGGCTTGCGTTTCAGAAGGGACACCACGCGGTCTTCGGCTGGAAAGCGATGTACAAGGAGCTGTATCTCGAGATCGAAACCACGCCCGGCCACAACTATGCCGAGACCTACCCCGATGCGGGCGTGCTGCTCATCGCGCTGACGACCGACTTCAATTTCGAGGGGCGGTTCAGCAGCTTTCTGACCGAGCGTTTCGCCGTTGGTCTCGTGCTGGGACTCGGCGACTATCTCAAATCGTTCACGATCTACGCCGACCCCAACACGCCGTACATGTACCGGTACAGCGACCGCAACGCCGCGCTGTTGCCGCTGTTTTTTTCGGCGTCGTTCAAACTCTTCGACTGGATGTCTTTCGGCATGGGCGGCGCGACCGCTCCGTCGGATACGTACACGGATGTGACCGCGAAGACCGAGATCCGGGCGTCGGATCAGAGCTTCGAAACGAATCAGGGAATTCTGTCGCGGACGTTTTCCAAGGTCAAACCGTCGCTGGGTCTGCTCGCGCGCGCGCCGGCCTTCGGCGACCCGACCGCGCTGCGTTTCGGCCTCGTCTGGCGCGACGAAGTTTCGACCGTGGACGGCTCGGGCCGCATCCGCACCTCGACCCGGCTCGTGACCGACAGCGGCGGGACCGTGCTGGAACTGCCGTCCACCGACAACCCTCTGCGTTCGCTGACGGGCTTTTCCCCCATGGCGGTGACGCTCGGCGCGGGGCTCGCGCTGCCCGCGGACAACGTGCAGGTCGACGTGAACTGGCGGCGGTGGTCGGAGTTTCGCGACCAGACCGAAAACTACACCGATCCGCGTTTTCGAGACCGCATTGACGCGCGCTTCGGTTACGAGCACGTCTTCGATCCGAATGTCGAGTGGGCGGAATCGATCGCGCTGCGTGGCGGATACTATTTTCAGCCGACGCCCGCGCCGGATCAAAGCGGTGCGCTGAACATTCTCGACAACGACAAACACGTCGTCACCACGGGATTCGGAATCGAGTATTATGACCCCACGGAACTGGTGTTGATGCCGATGAGTCTCGACGTGGCGTATCAGTTGCACGCGCTGGTCGATCGCGTGACCGAAAACGATCGCGATCCCGATTGGCACCGGATCCGGACCGGCGGCCAGATTCACCAGTTCGAGTTTACGCTGTCGATTCAATTCTGAGCGGTGGAGGCTTGATGCTGCGTTGTGCACTTGCGGTTGCGCTCCTGGCGACGGTCTTCGCCGGCTGCACCGAGGGCGAGAATTCGGAAACCGTCGAGGTTCCGACCGCGGAGCCCAAGGATGTCGGTCAGTCGGATGAAGACGCCTGCGCGTCCGAGACGGCCGAGAAGCTCATGGAGATGGATTGGGACGGCGACGGCGAATACGACGTGTTCGATGCGGATTGGGATAACGACGGAGTGCCCAATGACGTGGACAACTGCGCGTGGTACGCCAACGCGGATCAGGCGGACGCCAACGAAGACGACCGCGGAGACGCTTGCGAGGGCGTGGAAGATCCCGTCGATGAGTTGATCTATCCCGCTTCCATATCGCCGGCGTTCGTCGTGGGAGTCCTCGTCGCGTTCGGGTTTCGCGCGCGAACGAATCGCGGCGCGGCGAAGCAACGCGTTCGGGAGCGCGTTGTCGGACGGGGCGGCGTTTGATAACGTGATGACGATCCGATCGAGCGGCGCCGGCGCGACGTCACCGGGCGACGATCGCATCGAGGTATGGAACGTGGGGGTTGGTCATGCGTTTGTTCGCGTTTTTCGCGATTCTGGGGCTTGTCCTCGTCGCCTGTTCCCCGCAGGGAGAACAAGACGGCGACACGTCGTCTTCGGCTCAACCCTTGACGCAGGCACCCCCGTCGCCGCCCCGCGCGGGCGACCCCGTGCCCAACCCGCAGGCGCTGCTGCGCCCGGGCGATCTCGGAGGCGGCGAGTACCTGCTCTCCAACGGACGGCGGATCACCCCCGCGGGCACCTACGTGGAAACCGCGAGTTTTCCGATCGATGTCGCCGTGAGCCCCGACGGCGAGACCGCCGTGGTGGTGACGGCCAAGACCGCGGGATTGCACCTCATTCACCTCGATACGGCATCGATCACGCAGACCATCAATCTCTCGCACGGCTATTCGGGCATCGTGTTCAACGCGGCGGGGGATCGGTTCTGGATCGCGGGGGGCGCGTCTCATCTCGTGCTCGAGTACTCGCTTTCCGGCGGCGTGGCGGCGGAGCAGGCGCGGATTCCCGTGAACAACATGCCGTCGGGGATGGCGCTCTCTCCGGACGAGTCGAAGCTGTACGTCGCTTGTTATCTCGGCAAACGTGTCGCGGTGGTGGACACGGCGACCGGCGAGGAGATCGACAGCTACGCCGCGCACCTCTTCACGTACGACGTGAAGTTGTCGCCGGACGGTACGCGGGCTTACGCGGCCAATCACGGGCCGGGCACGGTCTCCGTTCTCGATCTCACGGACGACGGGGACGAGATCGAGGAGATCACCGTGGGCGCGAATCCCGAAATGATGGCGCTCAGCACCGACGGGAGCCGGCTGTATGTCGCGAATTCCGATTCCGACGACATCAGCGTCATCGACACGTCGTCGCTCGCCGTGATCGACGCGTATGAGCTGAACGCCTCTCCGATGGAACCCAAGGGCGCCTCACCGACCGCGGTCGAAGTCTCCGCCGACGGCACGCGGCTCTACGTCACCTCGTCGACCTACAATTCCATCGACGTGCTGGACGCCGCCGATGGGACGATGTTGGGCCGCATCCCGACGGGCTGGTATCCGACGAACGCATTTCTCGACGAGGCGAACGGCCGCCTGGTCGTCGCCAACGGCAAGGGGCGTGGGTCCGCCGGGCTGAGTTTGTGGTCGGGGTGGCAGGGCGGACTTTCGATCATCGACCTGCCCGACGACGGGGAATTGGCCGCGTACACGGAGCAGGTCGAGGACAACATCGCGTGGGCGTTGGGATTTTTCGATTTAACCGGCGTGTCCTCGCCGATCCCCACCGTGCGCGGCGTCGCGTCGGAGCAGATCAAGCACGTGGTGTATGTGCTGCGCGAGAACAAGACCTTCGATCAGGTGCTTGCCGATTTCGACGGGGTCGAGGGTGACACCGGCCTCCAGAACTTCCACGAAGACGTCATCCCAAACGCCTACAAGCTCGGCCGTTCCTACGTCCTACTCGACAACACCTACACCGAAGGCGACACCAGCGTGCTCGGGCACCTGTGGGCGACCTACAACAACGTCAACGACCACGCCGAAAAAGCGTATAACGCCGGCGGCATCTACCCGCTGCCGGACGTCGATCCGAACACCCGCCCGCAGGGCAAGACGATCTTCGAGGTCCTGCTCGATGCCGGGATTCCTTTCCGCAGCTACGGGCAGGTGGTCGGCCTCGCCCACGATCTGGAGCGGTTCGGGCCCTACATGGATTTCAAGTACGGCTTCTGGAATATGGGTGTGTCGGACGAGGTGAAGGTCGACGAAATCATCCGCGAGGTCGACGCCGGAATCTTCGAGCCGTTCACGTACATCTCGCTTCCCAACGACCACACCTACGGCAGTTCGTCCGGCGCGCCGACGCCCCGCTACCTGATGGGCGATAACGACGCCGCGCTCGGCAAGCTTGTCGAGTACTATTCGTCGCGCCCCGAGTGGGAGAGCACGATCATCTTCGTCATCGAGGACGATCCTCAGTCGGGGACGGACCACATCGATCCGCACCGCACGCCGGCCTTTGTCATCGGGCCCTACGCGAAGCGCGGTTACATCAGCAAAGTGATGTACTCCATGCCGAGCGTGTGGGCGACGATCGGGATGATTCTCGGCGTGCCGCCGATGAATCAGTACGATCTGTACGCGTCGCCGATGTACGACGCCTTCACGATGACGCCGGATTCCTCGCCCTACGAAGCGTTGGCGAATCCGATCGAACTCGAATTCAACTCTTCCCCGCTGCCCTTGCAGGAGTACTGCGACAACGCGGACTTCAACTCGCCCGACGCGGTGTCGAGACTCGGCGAGGTGCTCTGGGCGCTCACGAGGCCCGGCGAGCCATGGCCCCATCACCACGCGCTTTCGCCGGACCTGCGGGAAGACGAAGCGGAAGAGGAAGAGGAGGTCGCCGAGTACCACGCGATGGTGGAGCGGGCGACCGCCTACGCCGCCGCCCGCGGGATCGCGGTGCCGCAGCCGCCGAAAAACCGCAGCGTCTTCGTCCGGCCCGCTCGCTAGACCGGACCGCGAATTTGAATCGGGAGTGCGCGAATCTGTTTGTCGTGCGCTCGAAAATGAAATTGGGAATGACATGTCCGCGAGTCCGTCGCCCTTGACGTCCACGCTGAACTCCTTGGAAACGCGACTTGCCGCGATCGAGCGGCTCGCGGGGGAATACGCCATCGGGTCCCTCGCCGCGCGGATCGAGTCCGTTCGGGATCATGTCGCGGGCGATGGGATCGTCGATGTCGTGGTGGTCGGTCAGTACAAGGCCGGCAAAAGCTCCCTGCTCAACGCGGTCCTCGGGCGCGATCTCCTGCCGGTCGATGTCCTCCCCGCCACATCGGTCGTGACACGCGTCATGCCGGGGTCTTCGGACGAGGTGATCGTCCGTTACCTCGACGGGACCGCCCGGAGTTACCCGACGGACCGGCTTGCGGAATTCGTCACTGAAGCCGCCAATCCTGACAACACAAAGGGCGTCGAACGGGCCGACCTCGTCGTGCGTGATTCGACCGCACCCGCGGGGTTCCGCTTTGTCGACACGCCGGGACTGGGGAGCGTGTTCTCGCACAACAGCGAGCGTGCGCGTGAGTGGCTGCCGCGCATCGGCGCCGCCCTCGTTGCGATCCGCGTCGATCAACCCATCGGCGAGGCGGACCTCGATCTCATCCGCGATCTCGGCGCGCACACGCCTGACGTCGCGATTCTCCTCACGAAGACCGATCTGGCAACGAAGTCCCAGATCGACCACGTGCAGACGTTTACACGCAAGACGCTGCGCTCGCGTCTCGGCGTCGAATATCCGCTGATCCCGGTGTCCGTGAAAAAAGGCTCAGCGGCTTCGCTCGAAGCGATTCGGCGGCACCTGATGGGCAGCGACGCCAGTGTCTCGGCGGACCGCTCCGCGCGGATCGCGAGGCACAAGCTCGGGCAACTCGGCCATCAGTGCCGCGTCTACCTGGAGCGGGAACTCGCGGCGGCGAATGCGGGCGAGGTCGCCGCCGGACGGATTCGGGACTTGGCGGCGCGCCAACGTCGGATGCTCGCGAAAACGCGCGAGGAACTGCGTCGCGAGATGGAACACCACAAGTCGATTGTGATGGAGTCGTGCGTCGAGCACTTTCGCGCGCAACGCGACGCCACGACCGTTCGCGTCGAAGAAGAATTCGACCGAGAGTTCGCGCGTTGGGATGGAAATCTGGCGGAACTGACCGCTCGATATGCCGAATGGATGGAAAAGGTGCTGAACGCGCGGCTCGCCGCACGGATGGAAGAAGGTGAGAGGACGGCGCGGGAAGCCGCCGACGCGGCGCGCGAGTCCGTGGGGCGCGTCCTGCGTCTTGTCACCGGCGAATTGGCCGATGCGGTCGGGCGGACGCTGGGTCGTCGTTTCGAAACCGAAATCCCGGAAATCCCGTTGCACGCGATGGCGCGGCCCGACGTTCGGGTTCCGCGCGCCTTCGAGATTCCCGTCGACCTGTTGTGGCGAATCATCCCCATGAAACGCCTTCGGTCGAGGGTCGAGCGGTCGATGCGCACCAATATCGCCTGGAACGTCGAGAAGAATCTCCTTCGATTCGGCGCGCAGTGGGGAGAGCGGGCGTGCGACGCCATCGACGCCGCGCAGACGGCGGCCCTCGTGGCGATCGAGTCCGAACTCTCGTCGGTGGAGCGCCTGGCTGCCGCGTCGCCTGATCGCGCGGACGCCATTCGAACGGCGCTCGCGACACTCGACGAGGTGTTTCTCGACTCCTCCGAGTGACCGGAAACGCGACGGAGAAACGAGCGGCGTTCCAGGACAACGAAAAGGCTCGCAAGTTCAAACACTTGCGAGCCTTGAGGAATGAGTCGGGATGACTGGATTTGAAGCTCCCAAGTAGCCCAAACCGATAACCGACGCACTACGCCATGTTGCCAATGATTTCAAGGACTTCCACGCCTCGACCTCAGGTCGCTTCAGGTCGTTTGAGGGCTGTTCAGGACGCTTCAGGACGTGCAAAACTGGCAATTGACAGTGCGCTGAAAGTGCGCATCTTGGCCGTATGGAAAAGCGCTTACCAGACCTGCCGCTCACTCCGGAACAAGCACGGCGCGGGGTGGCCAGATGGCTCTACCGAGAACCTCTTCGCAAAGAGCTCATGGACTCTTGGTTGGCCTATCGAATCTCGCTTGTCGGGGACCCTCGCAATCCGGTGACGTTTAAAGAGTCCGTCGTCCGACGAAAAATTTCGACGGCGACCAAATCTCGATCTCCTTTGCCGGCGGGAGCCCCAGCCTTTGAGCACCAGCAGGCGTTCATGGCGGCATGGATCGACGCGGCGCTGGATGTGTACGCCACCAAGGATCCGATGCCGGTCCAGCGGTTCTCGGACACGTCATATGGAGAGGCGTTTTTCGACGCGCTGAGTCTGTTGCTGGAAGACAACTTTCAACATCTTGCCGATCGTGCGTTCTATCGCACCGACGAGAATTGGGCTTTGGTCAACACGCGGTCCGCGCTCTTTGGTTCGGAGCGTATGGCGAGCCTTGCGCCCCCCATGCAACAAGAGGTCGCCCGTGTCCTCCTCCGCCTGCGCTGCGAGAACCTTCAGAAGGTGAGACAGGGAGATCGTCAACAGGCGCTCCGCCTTCTGACGGCCGACCCGACATGGATCACCTCGCCGGCATTTACGACCATGCTCCAGTCGGATTGGGAGAAGTTTTTGGGCGCCGAAGACCTGCGGGCGGACTCCCTGATTCGCGCCGTCGGTCGCCGACTTCGGGGACGCCGAGAACGCACGTCCGGCGAAATCGAGTCGACGCAGCACCTCGTCCGCCGTTTGGCGGTGAGCTATCTGATCGCGAAGGGGCCCCAAGTCAGCTTCGAAGATTTGCTGGTTGCTGTGAACAATGCGCTTAAACGTCGCAAGGCTGCCAAGGTGACCGATGACACTCTGGCGGCATATCTCAAGGGCATTGGCGTTCTTCGGAAATTGGCGAAACGCATGCGGTTCCTGATCGATGACCCGCTCGGCGAGGCTTTCGTGGAGACGGCGCCATATTCCCCGTTCCTCGACGAATCCGAGTTTGACGGATCTGACTCCACCGCGACCTCGTCCGGTCAGCAAAGCCGCGCCGAAGGAAGGCTCGCCGCGAACGACCCCGCGGTGCCCCGCGCGAGCATAAAAGTCGCGCGCACCCAGGGTCGTGCGCGGACTTCGGAAAAATTTTCGGAAGAATTATTCGACCCCGGATGACACACCGGCAGGACGCCATGAGGGCCGCCGCCGAGCGATCGAGACTGCCAAATGATGTGGACCGGGAAGTGATTGATCGACTCGCCTCCCAGATGATGCTCGAGGTGACCCGCTGACGAGCAGTTCGCTTCCTGCTTCTAGCAGGCCGTTGAAAAGCTTGCCCTTCGCTCTGGACCTCGCGTGAATCGCGGTTGGATTGTGGCATGCCCCGTTTGATGGAGCCACGATACGCGGCGAAACCCCGACCCGGACGACGATCCTCTTCCCCCTGAACATCGAAGCCGCAACCGGCGGCGCACTCGTCATCGGTGTTTACTTCACGGACTCCGATGAGATCCGGCACACAATGGGTTTGTGGTCCCAGTAGATCGCGTCCATGACGGGCGGCACGCCGTCCGTAACGCCAGGCACAACGCACGTCCCCGTCAACTCGTCGCTGACCACATGGTCCACATGAAGGATGAGCGCGTAACTCGGATCGACGCCGGCGCGGTCCGCGGAAAGATAGTCAAAGGGCAGGCCGTCTCCCACATGCTGATTCCAAACGCGTGCGCTCTCGTCGATGACCGGCGCGAGAAATGGGTCCGTGTTGATATCTCCCATCACCAGATTGACGTCGCCGTCAGCCAGAGGCTGCCCGTCTCCGCGGTCCTCGAAAATCTGGCGGAACTGATCGGCACGGCAGGCGCGAACGTCACCCTCGAAACCCGATGACGCGTGCACGTTGACGAGCGTCCAATCCGCGCCATTTGTTCGGTTGAGGGCTACGCTCCACGCGCGTGTGCGACTTGTGCATCCGCTGGGCGGAGCCATGCCGAAAAAGCCGTCCAGGCAAAAGGATTCGTCGTCGCAGCCGGCGAATGATGCAAAGTCGCGTCTCACGACGCCGCAGTTGTCGGGGTGATCCTGCGAGCAGGCGACCTGATAGTCCGGGCCGAATACTCGCTCGAGCTGAGTGGGGCGATCCGGCGAGTAATCCCGGCATACGAAGTCCAGTTCCGGATCCACCGGGATCTGTTCGCACCAAGGGTCGTAGAAATTCTCCTGGAATACGGCCACGGCGGGGCGGATTTCGGCCACGTATTCCCCGAGCGCTTCCTCGGCGGGATTCCAGGAAAGACTATTCTCGTAAAACTCGTCAGCGATGTCGGCCATCTCGGACGTGTACCCGTCGTCCCCGAGGTCGTGGAAAAGCCCCGGCGTCGTCCCCACATTGAACGTCATGACGATGATCGGCTCGTGATCGTCGTCACCGACCGAGTCATCGTCTGGGAGCGGAGGCCACGTGTCGTCGTCGACAACGGCCGCGTCGTCATCCTCTTCGTCGCCGTCCCCTCCGTCGTCGTCCCCTCCGTCGTCGTCCGCGTCGTCATCGGCGACTGGGTTGCTGCCGGAATCGTCGTCTCCGCCGCAGCCAAGAACCAAGCCGACACCAAGGCACAGCACGGACAAGAACGCCATCAATAGAATCTTTTTCCTCAACTTCTCCCCGCGCCATCAGTAACTCATTCGCCCTTCGGCTTCGGATATTCCATTTCGCATTTGCCGATGCACTCCCTCAAGGAGGGGCAACCGTCCGCGTCGAGGGGCTCGGGACATCGATCTTCCCCGAATCTGTTCCAGCACGCCTCGCAGCAACCGTGTCGCCAATAATTCCAATCCTTCGCCGGGCTCCCCATCGGCTGTTCGACTCCCGCTGGATGGATGCCGCCGGACGGAGGTCCGGAAACGGCTGCACAGCCGGGCAGAAGGACCAGGAGTATGGCTGACAAAAGCGTCTTCCATCGGGCAGCCTTCAATCTACCGGCTTCGCTTTGCTTTGAGTTTCTTATGTTTGTCATGCCAAGACCTCGCTCTTTCGATAAAAGGCGAAGACAGCGCACATAGGCCGTGCGGTGCTCCCCCATTTGAGGACCACGGGGGAATGTGGGATTCCTTGGTGGTTGGTTCTCCATGATCCCGTGTATCACATTCCGGCACCGTCGTAGTAGTCTGCTGTTGCCCGCGCGGAGGATAGGGCTCTGCTGGGGAGCAACCCGAGCGCCGCTGGTATTCCGGCCGGAAGAAAACTCTGCTCAGCCCATCGGATTTTGCGGATTAGGAAAATCCCGGATCCTAATTTGTCGTCCCTGGGCCCGCGAATTGCCGGTGACGCGGAAAATCAGTGCGCGAAAACCGCAGAGCGCTCGTTCAAAGCCAAGCACCCGAAAATTTTTCCGATGGAAGTGGCTCAGAACCCCTCCAGGCGTACAAAAATCGGCTTGGCGTACACGTTGCCC